>MEOQ01000041.1:0-86754 GCA_001769275.1 Bacteroidetes bacterium GWF2_43_63
ATTAACATATTTTGTTGATAACTGTCTGAAATTAAAAATCCAAAAAATGATTTAATCGTTTTCAGTGTTTCGAACACTCATGATTGCAAATCCGCGCGATGCAAATGTTTAAAAGGCCACTGGCGCGGATTTGTAATCCGTGCCAGTGGCCTGATTTATAGTTCAATTTTCAAAATCTCAATCCGTATATCCAGCCTCACTCTTCCACTCGGAGTAATAAATGATCAGATTGGCTTCGCTTTTCCATTCGGTGAAATACACTTTCCAATGAGCTTCGCTTTTCCATTCTGAAAAATACCAGAGACCCGAATCCGACGTGGCATCGCTTTTCCATTCAGTCACATACACAATCATATCCGCCTCGGATTTCCACTCGGTTACATAAACTATCTTATCGGCTTCGCTTTTCCATTCGGTCACATAAACAACCTGCGCTTCGGACCATACGAAGGCGGAAAAGATCATTGCGAAAAACAAAATTGCTTTCATGATTGTGTGTTTTGAGCGGCAAAATAAACAACAATTATGCCCATAAACTGTCGATTTGCGACATAAATCGCATTCCCGATCGCGATTACTGCCAAAATGACACGCTTTGTGCAATGGCACACGCTTTGACAGTGCGGCAGCCGCTAAAATAAATATACCATGCAGAAAGGTTCAATCAATGTACAAACCGGGAATATCTTTCCCATTATCAAGAAATTCCTTTATTCGGAACACGAAATTTTTCTACGCGAACTGGTTTCAAATGCCGTTGATGCCACAACCAAGCTGAAAAAACTGGTCTCTTTAGGCAAAACCGATGTCGATCTCGGCGATCTGACCATTCAGATTGATCTGGATACAAAAAAGAAAACACTGAAAATTACCGATCGCGGTATTGGCATGACCGAAGAAGAAGTTCAGAAGTATATCAATGAAATTGCTTTCAGCGGAGCCGAAGATTTTGTAAAAAAATACGTTGGTAAAGACGACAAAGAAATCAGCGGCATCATAGGCCATTTCGGACTTGGCTTCTATTCATCATTTATGGTGTCCGAAAAAGTTGAGATCAATACGCTGAGTTATCAGGAAGGAGCCAAAGCTGTCAAATGGACCTGCGACGGATCACCAGAATACACCATGACCGATTCAAAAAGAAAAGATCGTGGCACCGAAATTACACTTCATTTTTCCGAAGAATCGCTCGAATTCAATGAGGAATATCGCATACTCGACATGTTGAAAAAATTCTGTCGCTTTCTGCCCTACCCGATTCAGTTTGGCGTGGAAAAAACGTCGGAACCCATTGAAGGCGAAAAAGACAAAGACGGAAACCAGCAATACAAGGACGTTGAAAAACCCCGCATCATCAATAATACTGACCCGCTCTGGAAAAAGGCTCCGGTAGATTTGAAAGATGAAGATTACAAAAGCTTTTACAAAGAATTGTATCCGTTTTCTTTTGACGAACCGCTCTTCAATATTCACATCAACGTCGATTATCCATTCAACCTGACCGGCATACTTTACTTCCCGAAACTCAAGAAAAATCTGGAGGTTCAGCGCAACAAAATTCAGTTGTACAGCAATCAGGTTTTTGTGACCGACAATGTTGAGAATATTGTTCCGGACTTTCTCACATTGCTGCACGGTGTGATTGATTCACCCGATATTCCTCTAAATGTGAGCCGGAGCTATTTGCAGGGCGATCCAAACGTAAAAAAAATCAGCAGTCATATTTCTAAAAAAGTTGCTGACAAACTCGAAGAACTTTATAAAAACAGCCGCGAAGATTTTGAAAAGAAATGGGACGATATCCGCGTATTCATCCGCTATGGCATGATTACTACCGATACGTTTGCCGAAAGAGCTGAGAAATTTGCCTTGCTGAAAGATACCGACGGAAAATTCTTTACGCTCGAAGAATACAAAGAAAAGATCAAAGATGCTCAAACCGACAAGGACGAAAAACTTGTGATTCTTTACACTACTGACAAAGAAGAGCAGCATACCTACATTTCAGCAGCACAGGCCAAAGGTTATTCGGTCATTGAAATGGACTCCGTGATTGATATACATTACATCGATTTTCTGGAGCGTAAAAACGAAAAAATCGCTTTCAAAAGGGTTGATGCAGAACTCGCCGACAAGCTTGTTGAAAAAAATGTCGAGAACATTATAAGTAAACTGAACGAAGAAGAATCAAAAAAAGTAGAAGACTTATTCAAAAGCAGCGTTCCTTCCGATGTGCAGGTTTTTGTAAAAGTGGAAGCTGCAACCGAAGATTCAGCGCCGGTAAGCATGATGCAGCCTGAATTCATGCGTCGCATGAGCGATATGTCGCAGTTGGGCGGAATGGATTATATGTCGGGCATGGGCCGCAGCTACACGTTGCTTGTCAATTCAAATCATCCGGTTGTGACAGGCTTGGTAGATTCCTCTGATGAGGAGAAAAACAAAAATACCGTAAGTCAGCTCATCGACCTCGCTCTGCTCTCACAAGGACTGCTGAAAGGAGAAAAACTTTCAAGGTTTATCAACCGGAGTATTGACATTATCAAATAAATTTTTAATTTTACATTCAAACAACTCAAAAAACACATGGAAAACACAACCCAGACCTTACCCGGCGGCTCACAGGCCAACCGCAGTAATCCCAAACCCAAAACGGGATGCTTAGGATCAACCATGATAATCATTCTATTGCTTATCATTCTGCTTCCCATCGGAATCTGGATGTGGCGCGCATACAACCGCATGGTTACCAAAGATGAGCTTGTCACAAAGCAATGGGCCATGGTCGAGAATGTTTACCAGAAACGAATGGATCTTGTACAGAATCTTGTAAACACGGTTAAGGGAATGGCTGATTTTGAAAAATCCACTCTGACCGCTGTCATTGAAGCCAGAAGTAAAGCTTCGTCCATAAACATCAATGCTGAAAACCTCGATGAAGAAACCTTTGCCAAATTCCAGCAGGCCCAGGATGAATTCAGCGGAGCTCTGAGCCGGTTAATGGTCGTCATGGAACAATATCCTCAGCTTCAGGCAGTGGAAGGCTTCAAAAACCTGATGAACGACCTGAAAGGAATTGAAAACGAAATTCTGACCCAAAGAAACGTATACAATGAAGTGGCGATGGACTACAACAGATACATCCGCACATTTCCGCGAAACTTGTTTGCGCGTATGTTTGGATTCGAAAAGAAAGGTTATTTCAAATCATCAGAGGGTGCCGAAAATGCGCCTACTGTGAGCTTTGAATAAAATAATTTTGCTACTGAATCCCGGCCCAAAAAGCCGGGATTTTTTTTGCGCCGCATGCCGATCTCTCTGCGTCGATGCAATCGACCTGAGTGCATCGGTCTGGAAAGGGGCTTCCAACAACGCAGAGAAGTCCCTTCAACAGGCATCGCCGATCTCTCTGCGTCGATGCAATCGACCTGAGTGCATCGGCCTGGATAGGGGCTTCCAACAACGCAGAGAGGTCGCTCCAATTAGCATCGCCGATCTCTCTGCGTCGATGCAATCGACCTGAGTGCATCGGCCTGTATAGGGGCTTCCAACAACGCAGAGAGGTCGCTTCGCGACGCACTCAGGTTGTTGGAAGGCAATATTAAAAAATGATAATAGTCACAAGGCTATTTTTAGTAATCAAACGATTTTTTATCTTTACCGAAATTTACTTTTGTGAAAATATTCCGACCATTTCAAAAAGTCTGGAAATTTTACGCGGATGGCTTTCGCAACATGCCTTCCTGGGGTCGTCAGGCATGGGCTGTAGTCATTTTTAAAGGAATTGTTGTGTTTATAATCATGAAGTTTGTCTTTTTCCCAAATCAGCTGAAGAAAAATTTCGACACCGATGAACAGCGCAGCGAACACGTACTCGATCAACTAACAAAAACAAAATAACACATGGATCAAATTTCTTCCCTGGTCGAATGGTCGCGGGCGCAATTCGCGCTGACCGCCATGTACCACTGGATTTTCGTTCCGCTCACACTGGGTATGACTTTCATGATTGCCTTCATGGAAACCCTGTATGTGCGCACTGGAAACGAAGAATGGAAGCGCATTACAAAGTTCTGGGCCAAACTCTTCGGCATCAACTTCGCCATTGGCGTTGCAACCGGCATTATTCTCGAATTTGAATTCGGCACCAACTGGAGCAACTACAGCTGGTTTGTGGGCGATATTTTCGGGGCACCACTGGCCGTGGAAGGCATCATGGCTTTCTTCATGGAAAGCACTTTTATCGCAATCATGTTTTTCGGCTGGAATAAAGTGAGTAAAAAATTCCACCTGCTCTCAACATGGCTGGTGGCCATCGGCGCCAATCTGTCTGCCTTGTGGATTCTGGTTGCCAACGGCTGGATGCAGTTTCCAATTGGCACCGTGTTTAATCCGGATACCGCCCGAAATGAAATGGTTGATTTCTGGGCCATATTGTTCAGCCCGGTTGCCATCAACAAATTTCTGCATACCATTTCGAACGGCTTTGTGGTGTCAGCACTTTTCATGACTGCTGTCAGTGCGTGGTTCATAATCAAAAAACGCGAAGTGGTTTTCGCGAAAAAGAGCATGCTTATCGCCGTCGCATTCGGACTTCTCTCTTCCATATTCCTTGCGCTCACCGGTGACGGATCGGCCTATCAGGTGGCTCAGAAGCAACCGATGAAACTGGCTGCCATGGAGGGTTTATACAAAGGACAGACAGAAGCCGGTTTGATTATGGTTGGCGTCCTCACTCCCGGAAAACAACCCGGTGACGACAAAGACGATTATGTGTTTAAACTTGAAATTCCAAAATTGTTGTCGCTCCTTGGCTATCGCGATGCCAAAGCATTCGTTCCAGGAGTTGAGGATCTTGTTTTCGGAAACGAAGAGCAGGGGCTGATTTCAGCGCAGGAGAAAATGGAGCGCGGAACCGTAGCTGTTGAAACTTTGCGCGAATTCAAGCAGGCAAAACAAAATGGAGACAGCATTAAAACAGCAGAACTCGCATTGCTGTTCGACCGCAGCAAACCGGCTGGTCAGGAATTCTACGATAATTATTTCCGCTATTTCGGTTATGGTCACATCGGAAAACCAGAAGACATTGTGCCCAATGTGCCGCTTGTTTTCTATAGTTTTCACATCATGGTGACACTCGGATTTTTCTTTATTTTATTCTTTGCAGTCTTGTTGCTTTTCCTGATGAAAAATAAAATTGAAAAACGAAAACTCTGGCTGCACCTTGCTATATGGACATTTCCACTTGGCTTTCTGGCTTCGCAGGCCGGCTGGATTGTGGCCGAAGTAGGTCGCCAGCCCTGGGTGATTCAGGATCTGATGCCGGTTAATACAGCTGTCTCGCAGATAAGCGCTTCAGCCGTACAACTCACGTTTATTTTATTCGCTATTATATTCACTTCGTTGCTGATTGCCGAAATTTCGATCATGACCCGCGCAATCAAAAACGGACCAACAGAAGGAGGAAAATAATATGTTTGAAACACTCTCTTACCTCGCTTTACAGGAATACTGGTGGTTTCTGGTTTCGATACTCGGATCGGTACTGGTTTTCCTGCTTTTTGTTCAGGGCGGACAAAGTCTGCTTTACACCATCGGTAAAGAAGAACCACAGACATCGATGCTGGTGAATTCGCTCGGCCGCAAATGGGAATTTACTTTTACTACATTGGTTACTTTTGGCGGTGCTTTTTTCGCGTCGTTTCCGCTGTTTTATTCCACCAGCTTCGGTGGCGCATACTGGCTCTGGATGCTAATTCTATTTACATTTATTTTGCAAGCTGTCAGCTATGAATTCCGCTCAAAGCAGGGGAATGTTTTTGGTAAAAAAACCTTTGAATGGTTTCTTTTTCTGAATGGATTTATAGGAACTGTATCACTTGGAGTGGCCGTTGCGACTATGTTCACCGGTGGAAATTTTATTCACAATGAAATGAATTTCACTTCGTGGAGCAACAACTGGCATGGACTCGAAGCTTTTGCTAATCCGATCAATGTCGCGCTTGGTCTTGCCGTTTTCTTTCTGTCGCGGGTAATTGCCATTCTATATTTCAACAGCACCATCAATGACAATTTAATCCGTGAACGAAATAAAAAACATTTGCTCATTAATTCAGTTTTATTTCTTGTTTTCTTTCTGACTTTCATTATCGCGTCCTGGCTCATCGACGGCTATGCCTACGATTCTGTAACCGGAAAGATTTTCACGGAACCGAATAAATATTTCTACAATAATATTGAGCATCCGCTCACCGGGATATTATTTTTGGTTGGTGTATTGTTGGTTTTGCTGGGCCTTTTCCGCGGAAATACCTGCTACAAAACATGTGGCGGAAAAGCCCTCTATCCGGTTGGAATAGGTACTTTCCTTACGGTACTTTCGCTTTTCTGTAATCTGGGTTACAACAACACCGTTTTCTATCCTTCGCTTATTTCCATGCAGAGTGGACTTACAATCGAAAAGGCTTCTTCAAGCCAGTTTACGTTGACCGTTATGAGCTATGTGTCGCTGCTCGTACCATTTGTTGCAGCTTATATTTTCTTTGCGTGGCGGGCGCTCAACAAAAAGAAAATCGACATTGATGAAATGAACGACGACTCACATAAATATTAAAACAAAAAGTCATGTACCTCTCTTCTATATTATGGCTTCTTACCTGGCCCCTGCTGATTTTTGTTTCTTACCAGACAATACGCCTGCTGTTGAAAAAATACGGCGATAAGCTGGAGAAAACTGAGTAAAAAAAACTTTGTGCAAAGCTTCTAATTTAGTTTGAAATACAAATGAAGCAATCCAGCTCAAATAAAGGCTCCAACAAATTGTCGGTGGAGGTTGTATTACTGGCTGCACAGAGCGATCATCAAACACTAGCTCTCTGGGCTGCAGATTGTGCAGAGCGTGTTTTACCCCTGTTTGCTGATTTGAATCCCGACGACACTCGCCCATCTTTAGCTATAGCAGCCGTCCGCGTCTGGGCATCCGGGCAAATGAGCGTTGGTGAAGCCCGGAAATCGGCCTTTGCCGCTCATGCAGCTGCCCGTGAATCAGGTTCAACCGCTGCAGCCGCTGTTGCACGTTCCTGCGGACATGCAGCAGCCACGGCACATGTGGCTGGACACGCCATCCATGCGGCAATATATGCAATTAAAGCAGTAACACTGGCCGGCAGCGATATTGAAGCTGAATACATTTGGCAACTAAAGCGGTTGAAAACTCAATCGTCTTATTGATAAATGATTATGCTTTACTGCAGCGTGTAGCTGAATAGAATATTGTTATTACAGTGTTAATTGTTTGCAAATCAATAATTCATATTTATATCTTTGTGATATCAATTTAATATCATATGGAAAAGAACATCAAACCATCGCAAGGGTATCTGTCATTAGCCATTAGTTTTCTGATGCTTTGCTCACCCTTTCTGATTTTTGCAAATGACAACAGTTTGCTCCTCATTACCGGCACCATCGTGCTTTCATTTCTTTCAATCTTTGGTTTTATCGGTTTGTTTGTAGTAAACCCAAACGAAAGCATGGTGCTTATTCTCTTTGGAAAATACATGGGAACTGCACGCGACAACGGATTTTTCTGGGTGAATCCTTTTTATGTCAAGAAAAAGATTTCGCTGCGTGCCCGCAACATGGAAAGCGAATCGTTGAAAGTGAATGACAAAATGGGTAATCCAATTATCATCAGTGTTGTCATGGTTTGGCGCATACGCGACACCTACAAAGCCGCTTTCGAAGTCGATAACTACGAAGTATTCGTAAAAACACAAACCGAAGCAGCTGTGCGCAAGCTCGCTCATACTTACCCCTACGACACATTCGACGATGCGCAGGAAGAAATTTCACTGCGTGCCGGTGGCGACGAAATCAATGCGGAACTTGAAAGAGAAATTTCGGAACGACTCTCCATTGCAGGCGTTGAAGTACTTGAGTCGCGACTCTCAAATCTGTCTTATGCGCCGGAAATTGCAGGAGCCATGTTGCAGCGCCAGCAGGCTACCGCCATCATTGCGGCTCGTACACGCATTGTTGAAGGTGCTGTAAGTATGGTTGAACTGGCTCTGAATCAGCTAAGCAAGAAAAATATCGTTGAGCTTGACGACGAGCGTAAAGCTGCCATGGTTGGCAATCTGATGGTTGTCCTCACTTCGGAACGCGCGGCCCAGCCCATTGTTAACGCAGGTACATTATATTAAAATCAATGGTCATGAACACTTTCAGTGAAACACAGGACACACGAAAACCCTGGTTTATAGCAATTCCCATCGTATTGTGGATCGCATATATGGTATATGCTGTAATAACGCTATACAACTATCAGACTGTTGGAACACCGCTTGGGAAAAATGGCGAAGAAATGCCAGTGGCACTCTTTATTGTAATCATGGTTTTTCTCAGTCTGACATTTGCGTTCCTGTTGTTTATAATGCTGCGGCTTGAACTTAAAGTGAGTATCACCTCAAGTGGAATATATTTCGAAATGCCGCCATTCAAAAAGCCAGTAACCTACAAGCCGGAAGAAATTGAATTTGCGTATGTGCGCAAATATCTCCCGATAAGACAATACGGCGGCTGGGGCTGGCGCGGGATTCACGACAAGGCCTATAATGTCAGCGGCCGGTGGGGCATTCAGATCATTCTGAAAAATAAACGCAGAGTATTGCTGGGCGTAAAAAATCATGAACAGGCAGCAAAAGCACTGGAATCCATTGGATTCAATAAAAAACCGTAGCCATGGGCAAAAAAGCATTTGCGCTCCGCATCGACGAAGAAGTGATGAAAGCTCTGGAAAAGTGGGCTGCCGACGAATTCCGCTCAGTCAATGGACAGATTGAATGGATCCTGCATCAATCGCTGGCCAAAGCCGGACGGGTTCCGAAAAAAGATAAAAATAATTCTGATAATCATGGAAATCAAGACGGTATCGCGAGCTGAATCCATTCCTGATCCTGCCAAGAGAAGGGTCACGCGTCCGGAGACGCGCGCCCAGTGGTAGGTTTAGAAAAAAGAAATCGTATTACAAATCTCGTATTTACAAAAAAAGCTGCCTTTTCGGGCAGCTTTTTTATTTCTTTCAATACCTGATTAAACAAGCTTGATTGGTGTCTTTTCTGTTGGATCCAGCGCTGCGCTGGTAACATCAACATCAGCTTCGACGAAATAAGCCGATTTTTCGTTATCGGCAAATGCGCCCACTTTTCCCAAAGCGCCCAATGCACCACCTTTTTCTTTCATTTCGTCATTGGAAGATTTGATGATTGAAAATGGCAGTGTAAAAGGGATTTCCTTTGTTTCACCAGTTTTAATGGTGAATACTTCGCTCAATTTCACCTGACCGAGTGTGAGTTCTTTTGTTTCCTTTTCTTCACCTCTGCCGGTGGTGTACTCTTCGATCATTTTCACTTCGATGCCTTTGACTTCCTGATCGCTTTTGGTAGTCAGCACAATGGTTCCGGTAACTGTGCCATCGGCTTTGCCAGCCTGAGCCGGAATACGAAGTTCAACTTTCACTCCGCCGATTCCGAGTTTGTTCTTCATGTTTTGGAAAAATCCCATAGTAAAAAAATTTAGTTAGTAAATAGAGACAGTTTGCCGGAGGGGGTGCCGGATTATTTTTTCCCGGGATACGCTTTAACAGCGGCTTCCAGAATTTCCATGCTGCGTTTCATGTCAGTCACATTCAGTACATAGCTAATGCGGACTTCGTCTTTTCCCATGCCAGGTGTGGAATAAAATCCTGTTGCCGGCGCAAGCATAACGGTGTCACCGTTGAGGTTAAAATCTTCGAGCAGCCACTGACAGAATTTATCGCTATCATCAATCGGAAGGCGGGCAACCACGTAGAATGCACCTTTAGGATTTGGGCAGAAAGCGCCTTCCATTTTATTGATGGCTTCGACAACGATATTGCGACGGGCAACATACTCCGCTTTAACTTCAGTGAAATAAGATTCGGGGGTGTCGATGGCCGCTTCCGAAGCCACCTGGCCAAAAGTCGGCGGACTCAGACGGGCCTGCGCAAATTTCATGGCTGCTGCCATCACTTCTTTGTTCTTCGAAATCAATGCACCAATGCGGAATCCACAGGCGCTGTAGCGTTTCGAAACAGAGTCAACCAAAATGCTGTTCTGGTCGAGGCCTTCCAGTTCCATGACTGAAAAGTGCTTAGCATCGCCATAAATAAATTCGCGATAAACTTCATCGGCCAAAAGATACAAATTATGCTTTTTTGCGAGCCGGCCGAGTGTCTCGATTTCTTCTTTCGAATATAAATATCCGGTCGGGTTATTTGGGTTGCAGACCAGAATGGCTTTGGTTTTCGGAGTAATTACTTTTTCGAATTCCTCAATGGCAGGAAGAGCAAAGCCGGTATCTATTTTTGAAGGAATCGGAACATTTTTCACACCGCAATTGACCGAAAAGCCATTGTAATTAGCGTAAAATGGTTCGGGTACAATCAGTTCATCGTCAGGATCCATTATTGTACTGAGGGCAATCAAAATGGCTTCAGACCCGCCTGCAGTAACTATAATATCGTCGGCTGTGACGTGAATATTGTTTTTTTCGTAGTAGCCAACAAGCTTCTGCCTGTATGAAAGAATTCCTGCCGAATGGCTGTATTCAACTACTTTCTGACTGAAATTGCGAATGGCATTCATCGCCACATCGGGTGTAGGAATGTCGGGCTGTCCAATATTGAGGTGATAAACTTTCACTCCGCGTTTTTTTGCGGCATCGGAAAAAGGAACCAGCTTGCGTATGGGCGAAGCAGGCATGTTCTGAGCTTTTCTTGATATTCCGGGCATGACTATGTGTTTTAAGTAAAAAAAATCCCGTCAGCATTTGACGGGACAAAGTTTCAAAAAAAAAATGACAAATGACAAACAAATGATATTAAATCACCTTGCCTTTGATTACAATGACAACCGGTGAATTTTCGGCGTTGGAAAGGATATTTACCTGCTTACTGAAGTCGCCTTCTTTTTCGGCATCAAAGGTTATTTTGATGCTTTTTTTCTGACCTGGCATAATGGGCTCTTTCGGATACGACGGAACTGTGCATCCGCAACTGGAACGGGGTTCTGAAAGCAGCAATGGTTGTTTGCCGGTGTTTGTAAACACAAAATCATAGGAAATTGGTGTGCCTTTGCTGATTGAACCAAAGTCGTGCGTTAGTTTTTCGAAGGAAATGACGGGACCGGTGGCCACATTCTGGGCTGCAACAAAAGCAAATGGCAGAGCCATCATCAGCAGAGAGAAAATTATTCTTTTCATATTGAGTGTTTTATTAATTAACAAAAGGAGTTCCGTTGTTGTCGTAGTTCTGGAAAGGCATGATTTCTTCCGGCTTTTTCTTAATGTTGCCGCTTATTTTCAGATAGACAGTTCCGTTGGTCGCATTTGACTCCACGGTGACCTGCTTATTGATCGGACCAATGCGGCCAGAGTCATATTTGACTTTTATGGCGCCGGTTTTCCCGGGAAGAATGGGTTCGTGAGGCCAGGTAGGCACCGTACATCCGCACGTAGAGCGTACATTAGACAGGAGTAAGGGCTCATTGCCAGTGTTAGTGAACGTGAAATCAACTTCTGCACGGTCACCGGCAGTGATTTCGCCAAAATCGTGAACAAGCTTGTCGAATTTGACTGTTGCACCACTCTGAGCATTGATCGCAATACCAGTGAGGAAGAACAATGCAAGAAATAAAGACATCGTTTTCATAGTATCATGAAATTTTGACAAAAATACAAAAATCCGGTGCGCAATAACAAATCATGTGCCATCTAATTCATTTCGATCAATTTGATTTATGCAAACGATAATAGTTTAAATCTCATAGAATTTTTACATTTGTAGGAAATATTGCCACATGCCGGATATAAAAATTCAAATGACCGATCACAATGCAGACCAGTGCCGATGCGAAAATTGCATTATGCGTGGGCTGATTTCGAGTTATGTTCCCGAAGAAGATAATGATGTTTTATGCCGCATAAAGAGGCAAAAAGCTTTTAAAAAAGGCGAAATCATTGTAAAGCAAGGCGAACCCATCGTAGATTTCTTTTATATCAAAAGTGGTATTGTCAAATTGTCAGCAACAACCGAATCACAGCGAACCCACATAATTTCGATTGCAAAACCACACGACTACATAAGTCTCCTAACAGTATTTCACGGCAAAAACTACGCTTACACAATGACTGCCATTGAATATACCGAGATTTGTATATTCCCGCTCAATCTGATTATAGATATGGCGATGCGTTATGGGAACCTTGCCATTGGTTTGCTGAAAAAATCGAGCAAAACCTCCGATGATATCATTGACCGTTTTGTGCAGAACAACAGTCGAAACCTGCGCGGACGCATAGCATTGACATTGCTTGATTTCTCGAAAGAAATCTATAAGTCCAGAATTTTTGAAATGCCTATTTCGCGTAAAGAAATTGCTGAATTAATCGGTATGACTACGGAAAATGTAATCCGCATCCTGAGCGAATTCCGCAAAGAAGAAATTATTCGCATCGAAGGCAAAGAAATTGAGATTCTTGATTTCGATCGACTGCAAATGATCAGTGACCGCGGCTGAGAGCCATGCATGATATTGAACCATTTTACAACTGGCGCCACCTCTACATAAGCGAGGAAGATAGCATGTCGCCCTTTTATGGAAGGGAATACAGCGATATTTATTTTACCCACGCTGTTTACAATTATTATATCCATCCTCAATGGGACGATTTCGGATCCAACACGTTGTATCTGAAAATCATTTTTGCAGATTATCGCAGCAGGACCGCCATTATTGAATTTATTGGCGAATGGAATGATCTGCTGTATAATGACATTATGTTTCTGAAGCGGAACGTTGTTGAAACTTTGATTGAAAGCGGAGTTTCGAACTTTATTCTCATTGGCGAAAACGTCCTCAACTTTCATTATTCCGACACCGACTACTACGAAGAATGGCTCGAAGAGCTCGATGAAGGCTATATTACCTGCATCGGTTTTTTACCCCATGTTGTTGAAGATATGCGCAAAGGCCGCATCAGCCGCTACATAACGATCAACGATGAAATTAACGAGTTACCCTGGCGCACTTATCTGCCCGACAATCTGATTCTGAAAGTGGAGTCACTGCTTTAGGCGTTAGGCGTTAGGCGCTAGGCGTAAGGCGTTAGGCGTAAGGCATAAGGCGTTAGGCATAAGGCGTTAGGCATTCGGTTTAACGTCCCGACTACGTCGGAGGCGACATTCTGGCGTCGCATTGTCAATACTTTTCTTTTTCATTGTCCTTCGACAAGCTCAGGATAAACTCCAAGAAAAGTATTACCGCTTTCAGCGGCATAAACTCCAGAAAAGCTAGTCGCCAGATATGGTTTTCGGAAAAATAAACGGACATTTTCGTTTACTTTGTTAGGCGGTTTTTTCGAAAACCTATTTTGAATAAAATGCTAAACCGCCACTACGCCACACGTTTTCCCATCCCGGAATCGTCGCCGGAGGTGACATTCTGGCGTTGGGAATACGAAATGGAAATTATAAAGTTATCAAGTTAAAAGGTAACGTTTGATCAAGTGACAACTACGCACTCACTCTGATTCTCCTGACCATTGAATCCGAAACGGTGACACCCGCGCCTCTGCAGACCGCTCTGGGAGGCATTCTCCGCGCGTGCCAACAAATATTGCTTGTCTGAATATGTTGTATGGAAAGATATTTCAGCCATTAAAAATTAACGTTGAGTAAAGATAAAAAATTATTTCTACGTGCACTAAATGTTAAATTTGGGACGCCAGGGGGTTTGGCCTTTGTGGGAGCGGATCGTGGCGTCCCATTTGGTGTCCCAAAATAGAAAACTCATGTTCAGCACACATCAAATTTTTTACACTACTCTCCTCCAAATTCCCAACCCCCGAAAATTTAATAATTTCAATGCTTTTCTGAGAGTAAAAAGCCCCGCTGGAGGGCGGGGCGTTTACATATAAAAGGATGTAAATATTTATTGTGAATATTACTGTGTGGATTCACATCCACCAGAAAATGGAGCAAATAAATATTTTTTTGAAAAACCTGAGTTGATTGATATAACAGTAACGGAATCTGTTCCTTTGTTTTTTATTATTGTGTCATTAATACAGACATTTTTGAAGAAGGACATATTTGGTTTAACATCAATATCATAAAAATAAATCGAATCAGCTGATTGAATGGAAATCATCGCGCCACTGCTATCAATACCAGAATAGTCTTTTTTTATCAACACTCCTCTAAATTCTTGATTTAAATATACACGTGTGTAATACTCTTGCATGTGAATAATAGGTGCATTTTTTAAATGAGAACTTAAGCTTGATAAGAAAACAATTACTGCAACTATTGTTACTGCAGCAATTACTAATATAATCAACAATGGTGATTTTTTAGTTTCCTGTGCCATTTGGTTGTGATGAGTTATATTCTTTCGCTTTCTCGTCAAAAACTTTTGTATTCGATGGGTCACTTTTCATTTGAGGGACATTCTTGAGAAATTTTGCAAAATCCTCACTCCATGGTAAATCAGTATGAGGCTTCCATTGCACTAAACTGCCTGTTGAATTCATTTCTTTATCTTCTAAGACGAAATTTTCGGTTTTGTTGTTGAAATAATATATTTCTCCTCCTGCAAAAGTCTGAACTGGGTCATCAATATGAACAAAGCTATAATGATTCTTAATACCTGGATGATTTGCAGGGTTTTCACTGTCATTTTTTCCGTTATAGGCAGGTGTTGCAACAGTAATTAAATTCACATTTATACCAATCGAACTTAAAAAGCCAGCAGCTTGAATTGCCACATTTCCTCCGTGACTATAACCAATAAGAGTTACTGGTTCATTTTCTGAAATTTGCCCTGAAGCCAACATTGTCGCTCTCGTTTTCATGACATGAACAGTAAGAACAAGTGCACTAATAAATCTATCGGTTTCTTTATTTAATAACGGTGCATCCCAAGTAAATGAATCATCACAGCTTGAATTTCCACCTATTCTCATTAGTTGATTTTTAACAGATGATGAAAAAACGTATCGGCTTGAGTTCTGATTAGACCCATGAATAATAAAAGCCTCCAACCCATCAAAGTCAATTGCCTGAATAGGCGTATTGGAAGCAAACTGATATGGTGACAATTCTGGGTATTTTTGTTGCTGAACTATTAATGGGTCAGCCGACAAAAATCGTCCAATTCTATTATCATAAATTCTTGCACCATAATCCTGCTGATTTCCAGTCCCTTTCACCTCGTTGTCATTCTCTTTGCCATTGAATCCGAAACGGTGACACCCGCGCCTCTGCAGCCCGCTCTGGGAGCCATTCTCAGCGCGCGCCAATAAATAACGATCGTCTGAATATGTTGTATGGAAAGATGTTTCGGGCATGGAAAATTAACGCTGAGTAAAGATAGAAAATTATTTCTGAGTGTGCATAATGTTAAATTTGGGACGCCAGGGGGTTTGAGTTGTGTGGGTGCGGGATGTGGCGTCCCATGAATGATGCTTTTTATTGAAATTGACCTGGAGCACACGCTTGTATTATACATAATAAAAATGTGCGCAATCGCAAATTAGCAACATATATTGACCAATCTTTACTCATCAAATATTCTAACATCAATAAAACTCCATCCGTACCAATTCTCCTCAATATGCCTAAAAGTATTATTGCTAACTGAATAGTCATTAAAATTACAATATCTGAATTTTGTTAGCATTGATGATTGCAAATATTCATATACAACATAAAGTCCATTATCATTCTTGATTATTATTACTGAATTTAAAAAATTAAAATAAAAAAACTTATTGCGATCAATACGAATAAGAGTTGAATACAACATACCTCCAGGTATAATGAAAGAAAACGAATTGATTCTTAGTTTCTCAATATATGACTTTAGCATTGAATCAACTTCAAATAATTCGGTAGATTTAAGCATCCCATACTCATAAAGCAATGTTAATGACTGGTTGTTCAAATCACTTTTTGTAATTTCTAAACCTAATGAATCCTTAATGTACGACTGTTTATAAATAGATCTGATTGGAATAAGGTCATTAATAGAATCAATTTTTGTGAAAACAGTTGAATCTGCCTTTGATAAAGATGTGCATTCTTTATTAATTTCATACCAACAATTCCATCTATCAATATCCTGAAACATTTCATCTTGACTCACCCAAAGATCTTCTCCGACAACCCATCCCTCCCCAATATTCGGTACTGTGTCAGTGAGATATGTTAGATATGCTATGATGCTAACACATCTTTTAGTTTTACAGCCATTTTTAAGACCATTAACACAAGAGTCAAATTTGCACTTAAATGCTGGATCAACTCCTTTATTACAACCGCAATGTATTGTCATTATTGTTGTTATAATTATAAAAAGAATTTTCTTTTTCATAATCATTTATTCTTCTTTTGTAATCACTGGAATTGAAAGTGGTTGTTTTACTTCAAATGGTTCGTCTGCATCATAATTCATTTTTGTCACACTATTATCGCTTTCTGTTGCGCCCTGCGTCACTGTGCCATTAGAATAATCTTCATATTCATCCTCACGAGTATTATTATTAACAGGGTTTTCGGCATTCTTAATTGCATCTGAATGAGCAGGATCATAATCTTTACGGAAGACTTGAATCATATATTGCTCATATAATTCATGTGAAAGTTTTCCAATTTGAGTAAATCCCCTGGATTTAAGGTATCCTGAATAAGATTTACTTCCAACCATTACCTTATTAAACTTTCCCGTTAGATTAAACTGTTTTATGTCCTTCATATCTATTTCGCCAGTCGCGGCTTTTCCAACATTAACATCAGACGAACCATATACAGCTTTAATATTAACAACTGATTTATCCGTTACAATTTTACTCATAACATTATAAAAAGCCTTACCATTAGGTGTCATATCATCTACATTACCTGGAAAATTTTTGTTGGTTCCAATTACCACCTCATATTGCCCATTCCCAACAGCTTTTAACCCAACATCAAATTGACCTTCCAAGCCCATTTTCATAACACTCAAAAAAGCATCAATAGACTCTTGACTACTAAAAGACATATATATTTTTTTCCCATCTCTATCCATCAACATTATTGGAGAATTTGCCGCGAAGCAATATGGAGATAAATCAGGATAATCTTTAAACAATGGGTCCACACTCATCCACCTTCCCAATCTCGAATCATAAATCCTCGCACCAAAATCAACACTATTTCCAGTCCCTTTCACCTCATTGTCATTCTCTTTACCATTGAATCCGAAACGGTAGTTGTCCGAAGAATAGGTTCTGTCTGTTTCAAGTGAACCGAAAGGATAATAATCCTGGGCGCTGGTGATCACAGCAGCATACGAATCAACCACACCATCGGCATCGCCATCGGCAGTCAGTTTTATATCTGACACCGTGGTGAGCACATTGCCCAGATGGTTGGAAAATTCGTACATTTTTTTGCCTAAATCAGGTGACTAAAGTATAAAAATAAATTAAGTTGTTTGGATTTTATTCCGAATCGGTCCAACACCAGCAGGTTTCTCCGCAGCTTTCTTGACGACATCGCCACTTGACCTCGACCTTGTTCTCGACCTTGACCTCAATCTCAACCTTGACCGTGTTCTCGACCTTGTTCTTGACCTCGTTCTCGTACCAGCGTGCAGGAATTCGGATAAACAGCGCTATTGCTCTTTATCAATTATTGCTTATCTTTGAAATAAAAAAATACTATGGGAGCATTTCATGCCTACGATATCCGTGGAGTATACGGAAAAGATTTCAATGCCGAAGACGTGTACAGGATGGGTTTTTTTCTGCCCTCAATAATGAATGCAAAACGATGGTTGGTAGGCCGCGATGTGCGCGAATCATCGCCTGAAATTCACCGGCAGCTGCTGAAAGGTCTGACTGATGCGGGCTGTGAGGTATCCGATGCCGGGCTTTGCACAACACCCATGGTGTATTGGGGTACTGCAAAATTTGGATTCGACGCATCTGTAATGATTACGGCCAGCCACAATCCCAGTGAATACAACGGGTTGAAAATTTCGGCAGCCAATGCAGTCCCGGTTGGATACGATAACGGATTGAACAAGCTGGAACAAAAAATAAAAGAAATTCCGGAAGTGACAGTGACGCCCGGAAAGGTGATTGAACTGGATTTTCTGAAAGATTATGTAGCGTTCATGATGCCTTATAAAAAAGACATCAGCAATCTGAAAATAGTGATGGACTGCAGCAATGGCATGGCCTCGCTGATGGTAAAAGATATTTTTGGTTCGCATCCGGTTTACCTGTTCGATGAGCTCGACGGCCGCTTCCCGAACCACGAGCCGAATCCGCTCGATATGAAAAACATCATTCAGTTGCAGCAGAAAGTGAAGGAAACCGGAGCCGATTTAGGGGTAATATTCGATGGCGATGCCGACCGTGTGATGTTTACCGATGAGAATGGAACCTTCATTCCGCCTGATCTTCTGATAGGTCTGCTCGGACATTATTTTCTGGAAGAAAAAGGATTGAAGGGCAAAGTGATTCAGGATATACGCACTTCTAAATCTGTTGCAGAATACCTCGCTCCTCTGGGTGCTGAAATGAAAATCTGGCGCGTTGGTCGGGCCTATGCAGCCAATATGTTGCGCGAGATTGACGGAATCTATGGCGGAGAGCTGGCCGGACATTATTACTTTAAGGATTTTTACTACAGTGATTCCGGCATACTTGCATCAATTCTGATCATCAATCTCTTTGCTCAGTTCAAACGTGAGGGTATATCAGCTTCGGCAGTGGTAGGTAGAATCTGCAAATACCAAAACTCAGGAGAAATCAATTTTCGCATCGCGGAAAAACAAAAAGCAATGGATGCTGTGAAAGATCATTTTTTCGCACAGGCCTCTCCCACTCTGTTTCTCGATTTCGATGGCTACCGTGTTGAGTATCCCGACTGGTGGTTCAATATCAGGCCTTCGAACACAGAACCCTATTTGCGCCTGCTGGTTGAAGCAAAAACAGCTGAATTGCTTCAAGAAAAAACGGAGACCATTAATAAAATTCTTGCAAATTTTCAGTCATGAAAAAAATAATATTCCTTTCATTTCTGGCTCTGGCATTATTGTCTGTGACATCATGCAAAGACAATGATGATTTGCCCGACAATGAATTTGAACTAAACGAAGCGCAGACAAACTGGAGCAAACGATTGCTGATCCAGCGTCCATACAGCAATTTACCTCAGGCTCTAAATGGAGAATATTGCGAAGTCAAGACTGGTTTTCTGTATGTGAAAGGAGACACCATTTCGGGGTATGCCAGCCTGAAACTCAGCACTGAATACACATATATTTTCACATCGAAAAATGCCGGACTAACCTGGACCATGCAAAGCTCGCAAAATGGATACTTTCTTTCAACCACCCAATTGGGCGAAAAATCCTATGCGCTGCGAAACTACCTTTCCAATGTGGAATTCGGATCGGGCCAGCAATACGGTGGCTCCTGGTCATGGAGCAGCATGGCCGGGAATGCCAGTAAAATAAGAGTTCTCAACGAGGACACCCTGTATGCTTTCGGTTCCGATGGAATCAGAGTAAGTCAGAATGGCGGATTAAACTGGACCATCAACAGCACATTTAATGCAACAGATATTCAGAATTACGATGAAAACTCGCTGATCGGAATTTTTGGAAACGAAATCCGTGTTTCTGATGATCTGGGTTCTAACTGGACTCTTCTCAGCACCGTGTCTCAAACATTGTATTGCCTTTACAAAAATCCTGACGGCAACTGGTTTGCAGGGGGTAAAAACGGGTGTTTGCTTAAGAGCACCGATAATGGCAACAGCTGGACTCAGAAGTTTATTCTGACCAACATTTATCCATATTCGGGACCGGCACAGACGCAGGCGGTTCATTTTCTCGATGCCAACAACGGATTTGCAGCCATTGCCTGTCCTACAGTAGTGAATTGCGGCGACAGTTTCGATGCTATGACCGGCTGCATCCTGCGCACACTCGACGGAGGAGAGACCTGGACGGTGAATTACAGAACAGAGTTTATCCGATACACAAACCTGCTTTCAGCCGAAGGACCCAATGTGATGGCATTGGGTGCACAGTACCGTGATAACTACGTTTCGGGAATTTATGTAACTTTGACAACAACATTAGGAAACTGATATGAATTTCTCCATTTCTTTTCTTCGCTCGCTGGCAGCTGTATTTATATTTTCATTTATTCTGACCGGTTGTCAGGATCCCAAGCGCAAAGCCATCGATCTGAAACTTGAAGGCATTGATCTCACTTACAAAAGGCAATTTGACAAAGCGATCGAAACGCTCAATAAATCACTCCGATACAACGATCAGGATGCGGAAACATATTTTGTAATTGGAACCGCCTATTATGGGTTGAATAAAAAGGATTCGGCATTTAACTATTACAGCAGGGCTATTGAGGTTGATTCAACTTACGATCAGCCTTACATCAATCGTGGACGACTTTACAAAGAACGAAATGATCGGGACAATGCCTGCCGCGATTGGCTGAAAGCAGAAGAATGCGGCAATAAATCCATCCGGGAAGAAACGAAGTTCTGCAAATAGGACTATAAAACCCTCGAAGGGTTTTGAAACCCTTCGAGGGTTTATAAGCCAGACGGGCACAATCTTATAGTGTTTTTTAGATTTTTGGCGGAAAAATTTGTTCTTCCGTTCTCATTGTCGTGTGCATAACATTCTTATCTTTGCCGCATTAACATTAAAAAAAAGGAGAATTTATTATGGCAGAACGTCTTTCTTCAGCGCAGCTCATGGAATTGGAACACCATTATGGTGCGCACAATTATCATCCGCTTCCCGTAGTTCTTGAACGCGGAGAAGGTGTATTTGTCTGGGACGTGGAAGGCAAAAAGTATTTTGATTTTCTTTCAGCTTATTCAGCCGTGAATCAAGGTCATTGCCATCCAAAAATCGTGGGCGCCATGATTGATCAGGCTAAAAAACTTACCCTGACATCACGTGCGTTTTTCAACGATTCTCTGGGCGTTTACGAAAAATATGTCACCGAATTTTTCGGTTATGACAAGGTATTACCCATGAACACAGGTGCCGAAGCTGTTGAAACAGCTATCAAACTCACCCGTAAATGGGCTTATCTGACAAAAGGTATCAAACGTTACGAAGCAAAAATCATTGTGGCTAAAGGCAATTTCCATGGCCGCACAACCACCATCGTCAGCTTCTCGGATGATCCTTCAGCTTATGATGATTACGGTCCGTTCACCCCTGGTTTCATTCAGATTCCGTACAACGACCTGGCCGCTCTTGAAAAAGAACTGCAACAGGATCCGAATATTGCCGGATTCATTGTTGAGCCCATCCAGGGCGAAGCAGGTGTGTTTGTTCCGGACGAAGGATATCTGAAAAAAGCATACGACCTCTGCAAAAAACACAATGTGCTTTTCGTTGCAGATGAAGTACAGACTGGTATTGCACGTACCGGAAAAATGCTGGCCGTTGATCATGAAGGCATCAAGCCCGACATGATTATTCTTGGCAAAGCCCTCGGTGGCGGTGTATTCCCTGTGTCTGCCGTTCTTTGCAACGACAACATCATGCTCAACATTAAACCCGGTGAACATGGATCAACCTTCGGCGGAAACCCAATTGCAGCCCGCGTTGCTGTTGCCGCTCTCGAAGTAATCAAAGAAGAAAAACTGGTCGAAAATGCTGAAAGACTCGGAAAACTTTTCCGCGACGAAATCCGCAAAATCGACAGCCCGATGATCGAACTCGTTCGTGGTAAAGGTTTGCTCAATGCTGTTATTATTAAACCCAAAGATGGAAAAGAAGCATGGGACGTTTGTCTGAAGATGGCCGAAAACGGTCTGATCGCCAAACCAACCCACGGTCATATCATCCGCTTTGCTCCGCCTTTGACCATTACCGAAGAACAGGTGATGGAAGCTGTAGCTATCATCAAAAAATCGATTCTCGAAATGTAATTTCGATTGCATTCAAAAATAAAAAGGCTGTCCGCTGTGCGTGGATGGCCTTTTTTTGTTTACAAAATTTGCACTATATCAATGCGTTTTCATGAAAAATTTTAACATTCAAAATGTAAGCAGCAATTTATAAAAGTGTAACTTTGCCAATGTTTAGCAAGTATAACGTGATTGCGTTCACATTTTTCATATTAATTGCGTGATTATGGAAATTTTTCGTCGAAGTATTAATCAATTAATTGAATGGCAGAATAAGCCAAAGCGTAAGCCATTAATCCTACAGGGAGCAAGGCAGGTAGGCAAAACATGGCTTTTAAATGAATTCGGAAAAAAACAATTCAAGCAGGTTGCCTATTTTAATTTTGAGGAGCAGCCGGAATTAAAGCAGTTTTTTACAGGCACGAGAGATGCGAGAAGAATAATCGGGAATCTGTCGCTGGTTTTCGGAAAGCCGATTGAAGAAGCAACCACACTGGTTGTTTTCGACGAAATTCAGGAATGCAATGAAGCACTGAACGCGCTCAAGTATTTTTACGAAAAAGTGCCGGAATATTGTATTGTTTCTGCAGGCTCACTTCTTGGTGTTGCCCTGACCAGCGGCAGCTCATTTCCGGTAGGGAAAGTAGATTTTATGACACTCTATCCCATCAGCTTCATGGAGTTTTTATCAGCGGCCTCACCCGATTTGCTTCCAGTAGTAAATAACATTAGTAAACCAGAACCAATACCTGAGATTTTTTTCAATCGTCTGCTGGAGCAATTTAAACGCTATTTTATTTCTGGTGGAATGCCGGAGGCTGTTGTTTCGTTGCTTCAAAACCAGAATATCGACGAAACGCAGACGTCATTGCAAAATATTCTGAATGCATATGCACTTGATTTTACGAAACATGCCTCTGTGAATGATTTTCATAAAATAAATTATATCTGGACATCGCTTCCATCGCAATTATCAAGAGAAAATAAAAAATTCCTTTATCAAAGTGTGAAACCTGGCGCCCGTGCAAGGGAATATGAAAATGCACTGGAGTGGCTTAAAAATGCAGGATTGATTTTCAAAATAAACAAAGTGGCTGCTCCCCGTTTGCCGCTGTCAGCCTACGATGACCTGAGCTCCTTCAAAGTGTACATGAACGATGTTGGGCTGCTGCGCCGTATGTCTTTGCTCAATCCGATTGCAATAGCTGAAGGCAACAGGTTGTTTACAGAGTTCAAAGGAGCGTTGACTGAAAACTATATACTTCAAAGCCTGATTCAACAGTTTGAAGGTGTGCCTCGTTACTGGACCTCGGGGAATCAGGCGGAAATAGATTTTCTGATTCAATATGAAAATGAAATAATCCCGGTTGAAGTAAAATCAGATGAAAACATCCGCTCGAAGAGTCTGGCTGTTTATCGGAAAACCTATTCCCCGGAAATTTCCATCCGCTACTCATTGCGAAACCTGAAGCTGGACGATGGTGTGTTGAATATTCCTTTGTTTCTCGCCGATAACACATTTGATCTTATCAAGACTTTCTATTCCCCGAAATAAAATTATTCAACTCACAATTATTAAGGCTGTCCGCTTTGTGTGGATGGCTTTTTTTGTTGTCTGAATAATTGCTGTATCGCAGGCAAATCATGCAGTAATGGAAATTCTGATATCATTATAATGAAAATTCATATTTTAGCTGATATTATTGCTTTTGTTTCACCAAAATAAGTAATGCATGAGGTGTTTTCAGTTTTGTGTGCTTATATTTTTTTGGCTGCTTTGCGGACCAATGTTATCGCAGGAAATAGTACCGGCTGATTCATTAAACCAGTTTGACAGCAAAGGGAAAAAAGACGGGGTTTGGATTGAGTACATTTCTGAGTATTTTTGTCCTGTAAAAAAAGAAAAAAAAGCGACTTATTTCAGATATGTCAAATACCAGCATGGAGTAATATTTCACACCAGTATTCTTAAGTTTAATTTTATTTCCAAAAAACAAAACAGGATTGTAACTCCTGTCAAAATTGACTCAATGAATAAGCCTGTTATGCTCGATGGGAAATTCGATTTTTATGATGCGAAAAAAAATACAATATTTATGACATGTTTTTTTAAAAATGGGTGGCTTGAGAAAATGATTGGATATGACGTGACTGGCAAATATATGGCAATGGAAATGGACTATTTGGAAAAATATAACGGCATTGAATCCTCGTATTTGTTCACTTATTATAATGAAAAAGGTGAAATAACAAACCAAACATATGGAATTCTCGAAAACTCAAAGTGGCGAACAGTGAGAATTAAATGAGTGAATTGTCGCAGACTGACAACACACTGTCCCAACTAATAAGTTCGCTTATACTGTTTCCATGCGTCTGTATTTTTCCAGAACCACCTTCTATTCTTTATCCAGCAATCGGATGGGGGTAGTTTTGATAGCGGAATGAATGTTAATTTGGCAGGATAACTAATATTATTCTTACTGACAGAAACAAATCTGTCCTGTTTTCTATTTTTTGATTTTTCTGCTATTAAGATTAAATTCTGTTCATTGTCTATCACGAAAACATCCATTGCAATCCCATCATAATACTGATTTAATGATATAACATGATTTATACTTATTGCTTCAATAGTATCTTTGTGAATAAAATAGCACCCCCAATAATAATGCTTCAAAAAAGACTTAATGTTTCTTTCATCATCATACAGGAGATGCTCAAAAAAATCATTCTCAAGATTATTTTTTGAACTGAATAAGCCGAGGAAAGTCCCATCCGGGAAAAACATAATGAAAGTATAATACGGTATCCGATCATCAGATATATATCTGTAGTATCCTTGTGTATTAATTATTGTATCGTATCCATTGTTAAATGCACCATGATATTCATTAAATTCCCTTTTTACATAGGCAGGAACTCTGATAATATCACACGACCATATTACAGTAGCAACAATGATAAAACAAATAATGTTGATTTTTTTCATAATCAATACAATGTAAATGGATTATTGTATCGTTTGAAAATGTCTGTAATTAAAGCATGATTGAAAAAAACCATGGCATTAAGTAAAAAATAAATTGTGATTTTGATCTTCATTTTTCTTTGTTTATCATTTTGTCTGATAAAAATACGAAATATTTTATTGTATTTCAAAGAACTGTAATTCAGTAGTTTTATTTTGCAATACACTAATTTTCGAAGGTAAGCTCCCTTAAAACCAGGCCAGCTGTTCTGATTTGTACTGCGCTTTAGGCCAGCCGTTTCCGGGGTTTTCAAAAAATCGATTCTCGAAATGTAATTCCAATTGCATTCAAAATTTAAAAGGCTGTCCGCTGTGCGTGGATGGCCTTTTTTTGTTTAATTGCTGTCGCGTGAAACAATCGCGATGGAGCTGGGGAAAATTTAGAAAATTAAGTTGTTGGATTTTTATTAAATTCGTGCCAGTTTTAGTATTAACAAAGAATCAATTTTGATGTACAAGTGCTGGATTACATATTATCTCTTTGTTAGGAAAGTTTATAAAAAAAGATGGATAGGAATGGAGTCTAGTGCGATTGCGCTCGCAATAACATGTCTATTCACACACTTTTTTCTTTTCTTCATAATATTTGACATCTTGGCAAAATCGAATATGATGAATAGTGTGTTATCAAAAGAGTTACCACTAGGCCCAATTGTCTTTGTTCTGTCGTTTTTTATATTGCTGGCGTTGGTTTCTTTAATCAGGATTCGACATTCTATGAATATCAAACGACAAGTTATCAATCGTTTCAGGAATTACAATAAGACTTATACTATTCTGTATTTGATTTCAACGAGTACAGCTTTTGTTTCAATCATAGTTTTGCTATTGATGAATCGTTGATAACGATAGTTGATAAACAAATCAATATTTCTCAATACTATTTCACCACCAGCAATTTATTCAGCTGCGCAATAATTTCATCCACGGTCTTTGCCTGAATGATGGTGTCGCGGCGGCGGTGATCGAGTTTCTTACCGCTCAGATTGCGTGACCAGCCCTCGAAAACGGAGGCTGCAATTATTTTTTTACCATACTGCCAGGCAAAGGCAATTTCGGACAAAGTGCCAGAGCCCCCGCCCAGAGCAATAATCACATCGCCGCTCTGCGCCACAATGCTGTTGCGTGCATAGCCAATGCCTGTCGCAACGGCAATATCGGTATAACGGTTGGCCGATTGCCGGTTGCTGTCAGGCAGAATGCCGACGGTAGCGCCGAAAGAATAATTTTCTGATTCATGCGCACCACGAAAAACCGCTTCCATAATGCCCCGGCGGCCTCCCGAGAAAATCGTGAAACCATTATCAACCAGCTTAGTACCCAGTTCGCGCGCAAATGCATAAATCGGATCCGATACTTTACAGTAGCTTGGGCCAATAACACTTACGAATCTGCGTGCGGGTTCCTGCGACATCAGAGATATTTTGAAATGTATTCGAACGGTTTGGTCAGTTCTCCGTTATGCAGGATCAGTGCGCGTTTGATGGCCGGCGCGATTTTCAGATCGTCATATTCATTATTGAAATTGCATTCAACAATAGATTCAACAAAAGGCCGCAGTGCATCGGAAAATCCACGTGAAGCATCGCGTGGCAGCTCGCTCGGAAGAATATCGACCGACATCACACAAACGCCGTCGCCGTCAAAGCCCATGGCGGGAGCGCCTGTGGCAGGATTGTAAACAAATACCGGATCGCTGATCTCAGTTCCTTTATGCGTGAATTCAACGCCACCATCGGGGTCGCATGAAATGTCACCAACCACAACCAGCTTGGGATTGGGTTTTGAATACAACCGTGCAATCTCACTTTTCGACACAATGCGTGGATAGCGGGCATCCCAGTATGAGCCATGAACAAGAACCGTCATGTTTTCGAGATAATCGAAGAATCGTGATTTGTATTCTTCCGGATGCTGGTAATAGTGTTGCAAATCGAACGGACGTTCTTCGCCCACATGTTTCACCATGTCTTGCTCTTTAAAAACAACCTTGTACACCACTTTACCATCGGAAATATCGTCTTTAAGCAACGGCAGATCTTCGGGGAAAATTTCCTTCACAGGCAGCAGATGCAGGATTTCCTGCGCGCCCATACTTACATTGCCGTAACCGGTCACGCCAACAGTAAAAGGAAGTATTTCTTTCGGCAGACCATGTTTCATAATTTCATATCCTACCTTGCTGATGGCTTTCTTTGCCTCAGTCAGTGACGAATAAGTATAGGCCTGGCGCAGCTTTACAAATGGAGTTTCGATACCCAGTTTCTGATAACGCTGTCCAACCGACCACAGGGTGTTGATCATACCTGCGAGTCCCGCATATTTTCCAAAAAATATTACACGCTTATTGAATTCATCGGTGACTTTTTCGTAATCAATCAGATTGCATTTCAACTCCATGAGCCGTTTCAGCATAGGCATGTTGTAAGCTTGCCCTTTGATGACATGAGAGAAAAACATGTAGGTCTTACCGGCCATCAGGTCCTGCATAGGCACTTCTTTCACTCCGAAAATAATGTCGGCATCCGAAATGTCGTTGTTGACAATGGCGCCTGCTTTTCTGTATTCGTCATCCGAAAAAACCCGTTTTGAAGAAGATTGGACATGAATTTCATATCCCTTATTGATAAGAGTGCCAACATGGTCCGGAATAATAGGAACGCGGCGCTCCATTTCATATTTATTTTCATGACGGATGGCGATAATTTTTTTCATACCCTTGTAGATTCATTAAATCGGAGTGCAAACCTACATTTTTTTTGTGAAGCTTCAAAATATTGTGGCAAAAGATTTGTAAGGGCAGCCGGCCACAGGATAGAGATGCTGAATATGAATTCATTGAAAATGTCTATATTTGCATTACAATAAATTCCCGCATTCTTTGTCTGAAAACAAAAAAAAATCATAACTGCATGAAAAACATCTTCAAACTTTCCGCATTGCTTCTTTTCGTTTTTGTCACTATTGGGGCAAATGCGCAAAACACAACCGCACCTGTAAATGCAAATGCTGTTCAAACCGACCTGGCTGTTTTTAACGTCAAAGTAATGTTTCATTGCGCCAACGGTAAAGCTTTGCTCGAAACCGAGCTGGTAAAAAAGCGTGGCGTAGTATCAGCTGTAGCGCATCTGGATACAAAAATAGTTGATGTGACCTACAATACCAAAGAGACCACTCCTGATGCAATAAAGGAATACATTCATCAGATCGGTTATCTGGTTGAAGGCGATCCGGCCGACACCAAACTGAACAACAAAGCCTGTTCGCACGGCGACGGACATCAGGAATAATCACAAAAATCGTTACTTGTTATGAAAAAACTTTTCCTTGCCGGAATTGCAGCGATGCTTTTGCATTTTTCATCATTTGCATTGCTGGTTACCCCCTCGATGGTGTCGCCTGTTCATGGTTCAACGGGGATTGCTGTGAATATCATGCTCGACTGGTCTACATCAAGCGGAGCAACATATTACGAATACAAACTGAGTACGAGTCCGACTTTGGCGGGGGCCACAGCGACATCGACCGGTTCGAACACGTATTTTTATACCTCGGAACTCAAATTCAACACAACCTATTATTGGACGGCCCGTGCGCGCAGTGCCACTGATAGCAGTGACTGGTCCACTATTTATATGTTCACAACCATGGACGGACTAACGCTGATTAGTCCCATAAGCGGCTTTGTGGGAGCTGAAGTAAATCATACACTTGACTGGAACTCAGTTGCGGGCATTACATATTACGATGTGGAATTGGATACAACAGCCTCATTTAACAGTTCTTTGCATCAGATGATTCCTGTCAGTGCAGCATCTTCGCAGTATACAACTTCTAATCTGTTGTTCGGACAGAAGTACTACTGGCGCGTCAGATCGCGGCATAATACTGATACAAGCTCCTGGAGTGCCCCATGGAATTTTACAACATTGAATACTGTTGCACTGACAAGTCCTGCAAGCGGCAATTCAGGACTCGATGTAAATGCAACGCTCGACTGGTATATTACTTATGGTGCCACCTATTATGATATTGAATACGACACCACCGCATCATTCAACAGCACGCTGCATCAGCTGATTCCTGTAAGCAGCGCTTCATCGCAGTACACTACTTCTAATTTGTTTTTTGGTCAGAAATATTATTGGAGAGTCAGAGCCAGACACAGTGTTGATACCAGTGCCTGGAGCGCAACCTGGAATTTTACAACAATGAATACTGTTGCGCTGACATCGCCGGCCAGTGGCAACTCAGGACTCGATGTAAATGTAACGCTTGACTGGTATATCACCTATGGTGTAACCTACTATGATCTTGAATACGACACTACAGCATCATTCAACAGCACGCAGCATCAGCTGATTCCGGTTAGCAGCGCATCATCACAGTACACTACTTCTAATTTGTTTTTTGGTCAGAAATATTATTGGCGAGTCAGAGCCAGACACAGTGCTGATACCAGTGCCTGGAGCGCAACCTGGAACTTCACCACTATAAATACTGTTGCTTTGTATTCGCCTTCAAGCAGCAGCACCGGACAGGATCTCAATACAACGGTGGATTGGTATTCTACCTACGGAGCGACTTATTATGATCTTGAGTACGACACCACAGGTTCATTCAACAGCACACAGCATCAGCTGATTCCAGTAAGTAGTGCATCGTCGCAGTACACGACTTCAAATCTGTTTTTCGGTCAAAAATACTATTGGCGAGTGAGAGCAAGACACAGTGCCGATACCAGTGCCTGGAGCGCAACCTGGAACTTTACTACTCAATCTGTCATTGTATTGGTTACTCCAGTAAACGGAGCCACCAATCAGGATGTCAATGTAAACCTGGACTGGGATTATTTAAACGGAATCACACATTATGATGTTGAATTTGATACAACTGCATCATTCAATAGTCCTCTGCATCAGGTTCAGACCACAATAACTGGGTATTCCAATTATTCTCCTTCCAGCTTATTATTTGGTACAAAATATTACTGGCGCGCCCGTTCAAGGCATTCAGCTGACACCACCTCGTGGTCAGCCACCTGGAATTTTACAACAATGAACGGTATGGCGCTTTCGTTGCCGTCAAACGGAGCAACAAATCAAGCTGTCAATGTAAATCTTGATTGGGCTGCCATTAACGGAATCACCCATTACGACGTTGAATACGACACTACAGCCTCATTCAACAGCCCACTGCATCAGGTTCAGACAACACTTTCCGGATATTCGAACTACACACCCGGCAATATGTTGTTTTCCACAACCTATTACTGGCGCGCCCGTTCGAGGCATTCACTGGATACATCTACATGGTCTTCAGTTTGGTCATTTACCACCACCGATGGAAAACCTGCGCATGTAAGTCCGGCAAATACAGCCACAGGTGTGTCGCTAAATCCGACCATCGACTGGGGCTTTGTTGGCGGTATCAATATCTATCAATATGAATATTCAGCCGATCCAACTTTCAGCAGCGCTATACCAACCAGTACTGGAACAACTTCCCAGGCTGGATTGAGCAACCTGAGTTATGGACAGACTTATTACTGGCGGGTTCGTACCTGTCATATTGCAGACACATCGGACTGGAGCAATCCATGGAGTTTTACTACCTTGTTTCAGCTAACCACTCCTGTTGTATTGAGCAGCCCAGCTGACGGTACAACCGGTATTGGCTCATCAACAGTGAATATGACTTGGCAAACCTATGCAACTGCAGTGTTCTACGAATACATGTATGCCGATAATGCTGCATTTACAAATGCCGTTTCCGGATCAGCTGTATCAGCAGCACAGATCACAGCTACACTTTTGCCTGGCACCACCTATTACTGGAAAGTGCGCGCCAACAACGGTAGCGGCTACAGCCCATGGTCATCTGCATGGACATTTGCAACAAGCGGTTTGGCGGTTCCTGTACACATCAGTCCTATAAATGGAGCTTCAGCCCAGGCTCTCAGTCTTATTATAGACTGGCAGGATGCAGCTGCAGCCACGTTCTATGAATACGAATGTGATGATGATATTATGTTTGGAAGCCCGTTTGCCAACGGATCGGTTACGATTTCGCAGGCCTCACTGAGCGGACTCGCATACAACACAAGCTATTACTGGCGCGTTAGAAGCAGCGACGGGACTAATTTTTCAGCATGGAGTTCACCATGGAGTTTCACTACCGGAACGCTCACTGCTCCAACATTGATCTCTCCTGCCAATGGTGCCAGCAATCAGCCATTGAGTAATCTGACACTTGACTGGAGCGATGTTTCTGGGGCCTCTATGTATGAATATTTCTACGATACCGACATTAATTTCACCAATCCGACTCACGCTATTGTTACAGTGTCGCAGGTCACCATCAGCGGCTTGAACAACAACACCAGCTATTTCTGGAAAGTGCGCAGCAGCGATGGCACAGTGTATTCTCCTTATGCAAGCACCTGGAGTTTTACTACTGAAACCGGAGTTGGCTTTGAAGATGGAGACATTCATGTTTCGCTATATCCAAACCCCACTTCAGAGTCAGCAACGCTGAATTTTGAAACTGTGGCAGACCGAATGATTCGCATTTTCAGTCCGGCAGGCTCATTTGTAAACGAAATATTGACATCAGAGTCGAAGATCGATTTACAGCTGAATGGCTTGAATCCTGGTCTTTACATGATTGTTGTTACTGAAGGTGAGGAAACAAAGACGCTTCGACTGATACTGCAGTAATTACTATTAATTTTTAAACACAGCCGGTACATCTGAAAAGACGTACCGGCTTTTCTTTTACACTAAAAAAATATTTGTAAATAAATGCAATCGCCCTGGATTTCAAATACCTTTGCCGAAAATTCCATACAAGTGTTTTCACGATTAAAAAATTGGTGGCATCGAAGAAAAGAACTTCGCAAAAAACGGAAATGGTATGTCCGGGTTTTGCGATTCATTTTGTTTTCATTTCTTGCGTTCATTCTTTTTCTTTTTCTGATCAATATTAATTTCCTGTGGCTGTTTGGTTCATCACCGCGCATTTCAGATATCAAGAATCCGCAGCAAAGCATCGCTTCAGAGGTTTACAGTTCGGATGGAAAAATGATCGGACGTTTTTACCGCGAAAACAGAACGCCGGTTGAGTACAATGAACTCTCGCCACTGCTTGTGAAAACACTGGTAGCAACAGAAGATGAGCGTTACTATTCTCACATGGGAATTGATTTTGTCGGATTGGTTTCTGCCTTCAAAGACTGGTTCTCGGGTGATTATCGCGGCGCCAGCACTATTTCGCAGCAGCTGGTGAAGAATATGTATAAATCAAGATCGGCCTATTCCAAAGGGCTGTGTGGAAGAATACCGTTTGTGCGCGTTGTAATCATGAAACTGAAAGAATGGATTGGTGCTTTTAAAATTGAAGTGTATTATTCCAAAGAAGAAGTCATTGCAATGTATCTGAATACTGTTGATTTCGGGAACAATACCTTCGGCATCAAAACGGCATCCAGAGTGTATTTCCAGACAACACCCGCAAAGCTGAAACCAGAGCAGATTGCTATGCTGGTGGGAATGCTGAAAGCACCAACAACCTACGGCCCGCTGAAGAACCCGAAAAACTGCGCAAAACGCCGGAATGTTATTCTCGGCATTATGCAGAAGCGTCAGCTGATTTCGAAATCAGAAGCCGACTCGTTATCCGCTCTGCCACTGGGTTTGAAATATAAAATTGAAGACGTGTCAGATGGAGCTGCTCCGTATTTCCGCAATGCAGTGGCCGCCTCAATCGACACATGGTGCCGCGCCAACGGATACGATATTTACAGTTCCGGACTAAAAATTTATACCACCATCGATTCACGCATGCAGCAATACGCCGAAGAAGCAGTGAATAAACAAATGACTTTTCTGCAGCGCGAATTTGATAAACACTGGGGCAATGAAAATCCGTGGCGTGATATCAATTACAACGAAATTCCTGATTTCATTTACACCAATGCACTCGAATGTCCGCGCTACAAGCAGTTTCGAAAAGAAACCGGCAGTGAAGATTCCGCCATGGTGCTGATGAATCAGCCAATTGCCATGAAGATCTTTGATCCTAAACTCGGCGCAGTTGACACCGTGCTAAGTCCGATAGATTCAATAGAATACACAAAACGACTGCTCCACATCGGCTTTGTAGCCATCGAACCACAAAACCGTTATGTACGAGCATGGGTTGGCGACATCGATTACCAGTTTTTTAAATACGATCATGTAAGTCAGGCTGAGCGTCAGCCCGGATCAACTTTCAAGCTGTTTGTTTACACCGCTGCCATCGCTGCAGGCATGGCCCCATGCGATACCCGGCGCGACCAATTTATCGAATGGAAATACAAGGAAAACGGAAAAGATATGGTCTGGCGCCCGCACAATGTGACTGGAAAACACTATGGAATTCCTGTTTCATTGCGCTTTGCTTTTGCACATTCCATCAACAGTATTGCGGTTGCGGTAGCGCGCGAAGTTGGGCTCGACAAAGTGATGGAATACGCATACCGCCTGGGAATCCGGAGTCAGCTCGAAAATGTTCCGTCCATGTGTCTGGGCTCCTCCGATGTGCGTTTGCTGGATCTGGTAAATTCATATGCAAGTATTATCGCCGACGGAATTTATGAACCACCCGTACTTGTTACCCGCATCGAAGACAGGGAAGGGAACACAGTTTGGGAATACAAACCAAACCGCAAACGCGCAGTTGATTATGAAACGGCTGTAATGATGCAGGAAATGCTGAAAGCCGGTATGAGAGAGCGCGGCAGTACAACACAAGCATTGCGCAAATATGACCTTTTCCGCTACGGCACCGAATACGGAGGCAAAACCGGAACATCGTCGAATTTCAGTGATGGCTGGTTCGTTGGCGTATCGCATAAACTCGTAGGCGGGGCCTGGGTTGGAGGCGAACAGCGCTGCATACATTTCCGCAATGGATTTGAGCTGGGCGAAGGCGGCTACTCTGCCCTGCCCGTGTTTGGAATCTTCATGCAAAAAGTAATGAAAGACGAATCGCTCAAAAAATACCGTGCAAAATTTCCTGAGCCAAAAAAGAAACTCACAAAACAATTCGACTGCTGGACCTCGATTCCCGATTCGCTCATGGGCGATTCGGCCGATATGCGGGGTGTAGATTCATTGCTGAATGGCGGATGAGAATTAGGTCAAGATTAAGGTCAAGGTCAAGATCAAGGTTAAGATCAAGGTTAAGGTCAAGTGGGCGAAGCCTCAAATAAAGCTACAAAATACAAAACGCTCTGAAGGAGCTGCAGAATTTTGCCCGGGATGAAGTCCCGGGAATAATAAAAGATGCAAAGCTCAATCAGATAGCCCATAGGGCAAAATATAGAGGACACGCGTCAACGTAAAACGTTGCAAGCAGGAGACGCGCGCCCAATGAGAGTCCTAAAGTTTTAAAGGTGAATATTTATCATCGCTAAAAAGTTTAGCGGTTTAATAAAAATTAAAATTTATTTCATGTGGAGAATAATCGTATTCTTCAACGCATTTTTTTCAATAGTAACTTATCAGCAATCTAAAACGCACCCGAAAAATAATTCTTAACTTGCATTGAATAAAGAAATAAATAATGGCAAAAAGAATAAATACACAAACAGTGCGCGGACAGCAGGCTGTTGACGGCGCAGGAGTTCATCTTCGCAGGGTTTTGGGATTACGCACGGTTACTGATTTTGATCCGTTTCTGATGCTCGATGGTTTTGATTCAACGAATCCGCAGGATTATATAAAAGGGTTTCCATGGCATCCGCACAGAGGCATTGAGACAGTGACCTACCTCATTAAAGGTGAAATTGAACATGGTGACAGTCTTGGAAACAAAGGTGTAATCCGCGATCTGGAATGCCAATGGATGACCGCGGGTTCCGGCATTATTCATCAGGAAATGCCCATGGCTTCGGAGCGGATGCTCGGATGTCAGCTCTGGGTAAACCTTCCGGCGAAGGATAAAATGTGTGATCCTGCATACAACGACATTCAGCAAAATGATGTTCCGAATGTTGCGGAAAAAAACGCCATTGTGCGCGTACTTTCCGGCTTGTACAAAGGAACAGCGGGCGCACTGAAAAGTCATTATGTGAAAGTACAGTATCTCGATATCGCGCTGGAAGGAGGCTCCATATGGACTTATGCCGAAACACCAGACAATCATACTTTGTTTTTGTATCTGATCGACGGCACACTGGCTGCCGATGAATCGCTTCAGAAATTTGAAGAAAAAGCATGTGCCATGCTGATGAAAGCTTCTACAAATTCAGCTGAACAGTTTTCCGAAGTTATAGTAAAAGCTGGTCCGGAAGGTGCGCGTTTTCTACTGATAGCAGCAGAACCGCTGCACGAGCCGATTGCATGGGGTGGCCCCATCGTAATGAACACGCAGGAAGAACTAAACCAGGCTTTTGAAGAGCTGGACGAAGGGACGTTTATCAGGCATGCGCGAAGCTGAAACTTCGCACAGCTGCCAGTATAGAATTGTGTCAGTCTGTAAAACTGTTTTATCTTTGAATAAATATCCCGAAAACGAATCGGGAAAATAAACTGAAATGGATACTATTCAGATAGCGTTTCTGATTTTCGTGGTTGTCATCATTGGGGCCAGGTTGATTAATGACAGAGCAAACAGACAACTGGATTCCGATAAGCGGGCTGCATTGTTCGATCTTTTTGCAAAAGGCAGAATTTTCATGTACATAGCGCTGGCAGGCATTGTTGTGATATTTGTTGTTAGCCTCAAATATGAATTACTGGACCCGATGGCCACATTTCTTATCTATGCAGCACTGCTATTCGTGTATGTGATTGTCACGAATTATATTGCATGGAAACGCCTGAAGAGCAATGATTATCCGGCTTCGTACATCCGGTCATATATTATTTCATCGGTAATTCGCATCGTTGGAATTGTGGTGTTTCTGGCGCTGATGATGATTTAAGCTGCATTTGCAGTGTTGGTTTATTATTGAGACCTTCTCGAAAAATCAAATCAAACGAGTAAATTCATGCACGACCTTCAACATTCCGGAATGCAATGGACTTAACCGAGGCGAAATGGAAGAGTCGGATTGCTGAGTACATCCTTAGCAACGACGATCCCATATCCTCTCTGCGATCGGACGATGGAATATCGTTGCAGCCTGTCACAATATTCCATCGTTCGGAGCTTTTGAGACGTCAAATAGAAATGTCTCTGCGCAGAATATGGAATCGTTGTGGCATCAGCAAAAACAACGGTTCCATGTCCTTTCGCTCCTACGTCGCTTTCGGACGGTGGAATGTCGTTTTTGCTCAGACGTTTTGAAGATTTTCTGATTGAGGAAAAAATTTATTTCATCTCAAACCGAAACACCGCACAGTCATGCGATTCAAGCTTGCCTTGCAATAATTTGATTGTACTCAGATTTTTTCTGTTGAAAATATCGCGGCAATTGTGCGGAAACCAGATGTTGAGATCGCGCTGCACATCAAGTTTGTAGCTTGCTGTGGTGTTTTTTCTGTTCAGGATGCATATTGCTACATCGCCTTGCTGAAGCGGCTTTGAGATAACCAGTAAACTGTCTTTTTCGAAAACAATTTCACCCTGCACGCCCAATGAATCCTGATCTATTGCGATGATTTCGTTGTTGAGAATAATATTTTTTGTTTGCTGATCTAAATTCCGGACATCGCAATTTAAAATAAGTGGTGCTGCAAGCATAGCCCAAAGCGCAAAGTGAGTGCGGTATTCCGTAAATGTGCATCCCTGAAAACGCGCATCGGGTGATGACGATTTTCCTTTTCCCCACAATCCTACCATCAGCATATCCGGATCATTCCAGCCACCTGGGCCGGCATACTGTTCCAGCCCATGCTGCAACTCAAAAATATCCATGATGCCAGCAAGACCTGTATCGTGAGAATACCATGTGTCGCGCGAATCGTAGGTGGTGCGCCACAAGTGTCCTCCTGCAGCCCTTGCCCAGAGCCATGGTTGACGTTGGCCCCATTCGCAGATGGCATAAACGATCGGACGTCCTGTGGCTTTCAGCGCATCGCCCATGGTTTTGTACCGTTGAAAAGCTGTTACAACATCAGTGGGTGCATGGCAATAATCGTATTTCAAATAATCAATTCCCCACTCCGCGAAGGTCTGTGCGTCGATGGTTTCAAAATGCAGACTACCTGTAACACCGCCGCAGGTGCGGTCTGCAGCATCGGAATAGATGCCGAGTTTCAATCCCTTCGAATGTACATAATCAGATAAAGGCTTGATTCCATGCGGAAATCGGATGGGATCCGGAAAAAGCTTGTTGTGTGCGTCGCGCCCACCGACCCAGAAATCGTCGATGATGATGTACTGAAATCCCGCATCACGCATGCCGTTGGCAACCATCGAGTCAGCGATTTCGCGAATGATTTCATCGCTCACATTGGCTTCAACCAGATTCCAGCTGTTCCAACCCATTGGTGGTGTGAGGGCAATATCGCTGTTTTTCTGCGCTGAGACTGATAAAACGATGACAGCAATTAAAATGGAAAAAAATAATTGTCTCATATAAAAAGGTTTTGTCAGAGATTTAAATTCTTCGAATCTCCGCCCCCAAAGCCCTTAAGCGGCCATCGAAATTCTGATAGCCACGATCAATCTGTTCAATATTATGGATAACGCTTTTCCCTTTCGCCGACAACGCAGCAATCAGCAACGAAGCCCCTGCGCGGATATCCGGTGATGTCATCTCGATTCCGCGCAACTGTGTCTTACGCTCAAGGCCAATAATGGTGGCTCTGTGCGGGTCACAAAGAATGATCTGAGCTCCCATGTCAATCAGTTTGTCAACGAAAAACAAGCGGCTTTCAAACATTTTCTGATGAATCAGTACACTGCCTTTGGCTTGTGTTGCAAGAACCAACACAACCGACAACAAGTCAGGCGTGAAGCCAGGCCAGGGTGCATCGGCAATGGTCATGATTGAACCATCGCGGAAAGTCTCAACTTCATACACATCAATTGAAGGAACATGAAGGTCATCGCCCAATTGTTCAACGGGAATGCCGAGTCTTCTGAACACATCGGGGATTATTCCGAGATCTTTTACTGAAGCATTTTTAATTATAATATCGCTCTGTGTCATAGCTGCAAGGCCAATGAAAGAGCCAACTTCGATCATATCGGGTAATAAAACATGATCAGCTCCGCCAAGCTTTTCAACGCCATGAATAATAAGCAGGTTAGAGCCGATTCCTTCGATACTGGCTCCCATTCTCACAAGCATTTTGCATAGCTGTTGCAGGTAAGGCTCGCAGGCAGCATTGTAAATGGTTGTAGTGCCTTCTGCAAGAACGGCAGCCATCACAATATTGGCCGTTCCGGTTACCGACGCTTCATCGAGCAGCATGAAAGTCCCTTTCAGACGGCCTTTCCGACGAGCGATATAAAACGTAGAATCATTATCTTCGAACGTGGCACCAAGTTTTTCAAGTCCAATAAAGTGCGTATCCATACGACGCCGGCCAATTTTATCACCACCCGGACGAGGGATTGCGCCAACACCGAATCGTGAAAGCATAGGGCCAAGAATCATAGCGGAACCCCGAAGAACACCGGCATTCTGACGAAATTCTTCAGTTTTCAGGTAATCAGTATGAACATCAGCAGCGGTAAATTCCCATGTTCCGGGAGCAGGATTATTCACATCAACGCCCAGAAAGCGCATCACATCAATAAGCTTATTCACATCTCTGATGTCAGGAACATTAGAAATGGTGACTTTTTCATTTGTCAACAAAACAGCACAGATAACCTGCAATGCTTCGTTTTTGGCTCCCTGCGGAGTGATGGTCCCTGAAAGCCTGTTCCCGCCAATGATTTCAAAGCTGCTCATGTGACTATTTTAATTTCCGATACTTGTTTTTATTCTTTTTATTTTTTTGCTGACTCCAGGTTTTTGGTTGTGGCTTGTTGTTGAGGACAAATTCAGTAGTGTCCTGCAGTACATATCCGGGATCCAGCGCCAATTTTCCTCCTGAAAGAATATTCAGTTGCTCAATAATTATTTCATCTTTCACACTGTCTTTGTTCCAGGTCAGGTAGAGTTTTTTCATGGTATTGGCAATCAACCGCACCAGTTCTGTCTTCTCTTCTCCATCTTCCATTTCTACGGCTTTCTTCACCATTTTCTCAACGTATCGACCGTAAAATCGGAACCTGACTTCATAAGCAACTGTATAGTTCAGAATCTGGGGGACAACCTCTTTATTCGGCTCAGGAAGCGGGTATGGAGAATCTACATCTAGCTGAAAATCGCTCATCACCATCAGGTGATCCCATAATTTGCGTTTGTAATCAGCCATGTCGCGGGGGCCCGTCTGAACAGTCATCATAGCCTGCACAATGGCATGGGCAGCCTTTGTCCGGGTTTGTTTGTCAGGCATGGTTTTAATGAATTCAATCATTTGTTTGACATACCTGCCATATTCAGTAATTTCCAAATGTTCACGCTGAGTGTTGTACTCCATAAAGTGGATGTATTTGTTTACAAATATCTGATTTTATTTCGACAATTCAATGAAGAGTCGATTAGTTTTAGTTCTTGACGGCCTTCAATCTCGCAAACCGCAGTACAAGCTGTTTTTGACCGGCTGCATCAAATTCAACCATGGCTTTTTTATTCTGACCGATTCCTTCAATAAGAATCACTGTGCCGGCTCCAAACCGTGCGTGCTCGACCCGCATACCTTCCATAATATCTTCAACATCTGCAATCTCACTGTCGCTAAAAGCAGGAGCAGATTTCGGTTGTGGAACTTCTTTCTTTTTGAATTCAGGGCTTGATGAATCCTGTGCTTTTTTGTTATAAGAATGTCCGGATGCTTTTTGAGTTTTCTCCCTGAATGTATATCCGGGAGTAGTATTCTGCGATTTCACGCTGAATTCAGTATTCTCTTTCAGCTTGTTTCCCGGCGAAAACTTTTGTGGAATATCCAGCAGCGATGAATCAAGTTCCTCCAGAAAACGGCTCGGAGTGCAGAAATTCAGCTCACCCCATTTCAGTCTGGTATCGGCATAACTCAGCGTCAGTTTTTGCATGGCGCGTGTAACAGCCACATAAAACAATCGGCGCTCTTCTTCTATTTCAGCTCTGGATCCCATCGACATGGAACTTGGAAATAAATTTTCCTCAAGGCCGGCAATAAAAACATATGGAAACTCAAGTCCTTTGGCGGAATGCACGGTCATAAGCGAAACCCGGTCGGGGTTGTCCTTGTCCTCACCTTCATCAACGGTAGAGAGAAGCGAAACCATTTGCAGAAAGTCGCTCAGCGATGGTTTTTCGCCGTCATTGGCCTGTTCAAACTCATCTTCGAAACTACGGATTCCGTTAAGAACCGATTCGATATTCTGATATCTCGTGACGCCTTCCGGAGAGCGATCTTCGAATAATTCTTTGATCAATCCGCTGCCGGTTGCAATTTTAGTTGCGAGTTCCCAGGCTGTGGATGAGTCGAGCTGAAGCTGATAGTGACGAACCAGCTCCATAAAATCTTTCAAACGCTTGATGGTTGAAGCGTTGAAATCGTGATGATAAATATCGATGTTCTGAAGAATATTCCAAACCGGAACTTCCTGCTCGCTTGCATGCACCGAAAGCTTATGCAGCGTAGTATTTCCAATTCCTCTCGCCGGATAATTCACAATGCGGTAAAATGCCTCGTTATCGTTTGGGTTGATCACAATGCGAAAATATGCGATCAGATCTCTGACTTCTTTGCGTTTGTAAAATGACATTCCGCCATAAACGCGGTAAGGAATATTAAGTTTACGCAAGGCATCTTCCATAGCCCGCGATTGCGCATTGGTGCGATATAGAACGGCAAAATCGCTGTTTTTAAGATGATAAGTCATCCGGGTGTGGAAAATGGAATTGGCTATCAGCAAAGCTTCATCAACATCGTTGGATGCTTTTAAAAGCGAAATCATTTCTCCTTCATCATTTCCGGTCCATACCATTTTGTGCAGCTGTGATTGATTGTTCTGAATCACAGAATTGGCGGCAGCAACGATGGTTTTGGTTGAGCGATAATTTTGCTCAAGCTTAAAGGTGTGAACAGATGGATAATCTTTATTGAAGTTGAGAATATTCTGAATATTGGCACCACGAAAGCCGTAGATGCTCTGTGCATCATCGCCCACCACGCAGATATTTTCGCGAAGTGCAGCCAGACGCTTCAATATAAGATACTGAGCGTAGTTTGTATCCTGATACTCGTCAACAAGAATATATTCAAACCGGTCCTGATATTTTTTAAGCACTTCAGGATAATGATGCATCAACAGATTTGTGTTGAAAAGCAAATCGTCGAAATCCATGGCTGCAGAACGTTTGCAGCGGTTCCAATATTCTTTGTAAATTTCAGTAATCTGAGGTTTTTTCGCCGTTTTATCCTGATATTGAATTTCCGGATCGTTTTTATACTGCTCCGGATTTATCAGATTCATTTTGGCTGCAGAAATTCTGTTGAGAACATAGCCGGGATTGTAGGCTTTATCATCAAGTTGAAATTCGCGCACAATGGCTTTCACAACACTTTTCGAATCATCGGTGTCGTAAATAGTGAAATCTTTTGGATAACCAATTTTTTCGCTTTCAATTTTCAGAATGCGTGCGAAAATAGAGTGGAAAGTTCCCATCCACAATGAATGAGCTTTTGCACCGCCTACCAGCTGAAAAATACGTTCTTTCATCTCGCGGGCTGCTTTATTTGTAAAAGTCAGCGCAAGAATATTGTGGGGCTGTACGCCGCTCTGGATGAGATAAGCCACGCGATAAGTGAGGACACGCGTTTTCCCTGATCCGGCACCGGCAAGCACCATTACTGGGCCTTCGGTACAGGTCACTGCGTCGCGCTGTACGTCATTCAGATTATTTATAAATGATGGGGGCATATTGAATAAATGCAAAATTACGCTGAATTACTGAAATAATCAAATACTTTTATCAGCTACCAGCTTTCAGCTCTGAGAAGGAGCTTAGTCGTTACATTCGTTACGCGTTACAGACGTTACAAACGTTACAAAGTTACATCATAGCTGACAGCCATCTGAAGTCGGCTTTCCGCTCTGAGAAGGAGCTTTGAAGGTCAACCTCTCTGCGTCGCGACTTTGTCATCACATGAAACGTGACAAGCTGTTTCACGTGAAGCGACCTCTGTGCGTTGAGCCTTGTGCGTTGTGCCGCATGCTCCAACGTCGTCTTTAAAAACTTTATAAACTAATGACCATCCATCTCAAAGGAGCTTCGCACACATTGTCCCTGGGGCCTTTGGCCCAAGGCTAACATAATTTGCGCCTTCAGCGCATCCTATGGTACTTCGGAGCTTTCTTTTATGCCTTCCACTTTATTAACTTTCCACTACTAATGTGCGAAGCACATCAGTGCACCAGTCTCAGCATTTTTCTCCAGCGAATTTTTCCGGTTGTCAGAGAGTGATCTTTATCAAGACTAAGCCAGACAAATGCAGCTTTACCAACAATGTGATCTTCCGGAACAAAGCCCCAGTAGCGGCCGTCGGCAGAGTTATGCCGGTTGTCGCCCATCATGAAATAATAATCCATTTTGAAAGTATAGCTGTTGGAAACTTTTCCATTAATAAAGATTTTTCCACCTTTAACTTCGAGCGTATTGCCTTCATAAATACTGATGATACGAGAATACAATACATAATTGGTTGTATCGATTTTCACAGTCTGGCCTTTTGCAGGAACCTGCAATGGTCCGAAATAATCTCTGTTCCAGGGGAATGCAGGGCTGTGTGGAAAGATGGTCGGATCCCACGCTGTATCGTTCAGAACTTCAGGAACAGTGTCAAGCATGGTTCCGAATTTTGCGTTGAATTCACGCAGCATTTCAAAAGTCATTGGCAGAACCATCACATTACTCGGCATGTTTGAATATCTCACGTAATCGGACGATGCTTTGATGTCATCGAGACTAATTCCCATTTCATTGAGTTTTTTACGTGGAGCGAGTGTGCCTGGCTTGAAAGTGAATTTGTAATTATACTGCATATCTCCAGGGTTTTCAGCGGCTTGTCCATTAATGTACAACTGCCTTCCCTTTATTTCAATAACATCGCCTGGTATTGCGATGCAGCGCTTGATGTAGTTTTCGCGTTTATCAACCGGGCGTACCGTTATTTCAGACCATTGTAGAACCGCACGGCGAGCCATGTCCATATATTGCGGATAATCTTGCATCTGTTTTCCACTTTCCAAAGCCATTCCAACTGCCTGTTCGATCACCATTCCATAATAAGTCTTGGCCTGGTTTTTCAGCATCACCGTGTCACCGGCAGGGAAATTGAAAACAACCACGTCGTTGTTTTTTATTTTATTGAATGCAGGGTAACGATAGTATGGGAGTTGAATCCAGCTTATGTAGCTTTTAGATTCCTTGGTCAGGGGCATTGTATGATGGACAAATGGAAACGAAAAAGGAGTCATAGGCGGCCTCGATCCGTAAGTCATTTTGTCAACAAAGAGGAAATCGCCCACCAACAGCGACTTTTCCATCGATGATGTCGGGATTGTATATGCTTCGATAAAAAACATTCGGATAACGGTGGCTGCAATAACTGCGAAAACAATGGCTTCGACCCATTCGCGCGAAAATGATTTCTTTCTTTTTTCCTGCTGATCCGGATGAATATAAACAAGCTTTTTGTTGAAAGCCAGATATGGCAAATAGAAAAATGGAAACATGATTGATAGAATCTGTGCCCCGATGCTGTGTTTGTTGAATGCTTTGAGCGTTTCGACAATCAGCAGCATCACCATAAATACATTGATGTAGGGCATGAGCGTGAAAATGAGCCACCACATTGGTTTCTTCACAATCCGCAGCCAGATAACCACATTATACACCGGCACGAAAGCCAGATACGGCGACTGTCCTGCCTTGCGAAAAATAAATGCAAGACTCACAACTGTGAGCAGAAAAAATACCAGTGTGAAAAGAATGACCAAGTCCATATGATTCAGTTTTTACAAATAACGATTAAAACTCTATTTATTGCCGGATGCAAATATTTCTTCGAACACCTGCGAAAAGTCGAAAAATCCTTTTTTGTCGCAAAGCCACTCTGCAGCTTTCAATGCGCCTTTCGCGAAGCCTTCACGGCTGCTGGCTCTGTGCACCAATTCAATTTCATCCATGTCGGAAGAAAAAAGTACGGAATGAATTCCTGTCACATCCTGCCTCCGATGCGCGTCGATGTGAATTTTTCCTTCTTCCTTTTTCAGGCTCCAGCCATCATATTGAGGCATTCGCTCATGTATAATGTTTGCAGCAGTAATGGCGGTGCCACTGGGTTTGTCCTTTTTATTCACATGATGTGTTTCATCAATCATAACCGTATATCCGGATGACATTGCCAAACCCGCAGCAGCAACTTTCAGCGCATTGAACCACACGTTCACACCAATACTATAATTGCTGCCAAACATTACAGCAGCATTTTTCTGCAGACAGAGTTTTTTAACTTCATCGCGGTATTTATCCCATCCGGTTGTTCCGCACACAACTGGAATTCCCCACTCAATACAATGTTTCAGATTGTCGGCTGCGTTATCAGGCTGCGTGAATTCAATGGCAACATCGGGGCGATCAGCATCTGTGAAACGAGGCCAGAACTGCCCTGCATCGACAACGGCCACCACTTCATGTCTTTCTGCTTTTGCAAGCGTCTCAATCATTTTACCCATTTTCCCATAACCAATAATGAAAATTTTCATGGTTTCAATTTAAAGGTTAATGAAAGTCCGCCGCCGAAAGAGGAAGTCCCTGGCCCAACACTCCAGACCGAAGGCTGTATGCGCAGACTCAGGTCGTCGCTGATATCGAAATCGTATAAATGCGCATCAACAGATGCATCCACAATGTTCAGTACATATACAGCCGCAATGATAATGACTGATAATTCCAGATTATGCCGGTAGTAATTTCTCAGATCAAGCAGATTGGATGCTGAGTAGCGCGGAAATGCATCGATGGTTGCATCAAGGGTGTCGGTGCGGGCAATGTACGCATCGCGAAATGTCTGATATTTATTATTGTTCCACACAATGGCATATCCAACACCACCAAGGCCCGCATAAAGGATGGGAATTTTCCAGTATTTTTTGTTGTAGGCCTGTCCCAGTCCGGGCAGGCAGGCAGACATAATTGTAGCTTTTTTAGGAGAATGCACCACAACTGTGGTATCATCAATATTTTGAGCTTTGACAATATTGAGGAATGCGAAAATCAGAAGTATTGTCGCAGCAATCCTTTTCATTGTCAATGAAAAATTGTTTCGATTTTTTTCAACTCATCTTCATTCTTGAAATGAATGGTGAGAGTGCCGCCTTTAGCTCCACCTTTCACCAAGACTTTCAATCCTATTTTTTCTGCAATGGTTTTCTGCAAAGCTTCGTGCGCATTTTCCTTCTCTTTTTTTCTTGCCGTTTTCTTTTCAGGCATTGAAGCCATTCCGCGAACGATATCCTCGACCTGACGAACTGACAAATCTTCACTGACTATGCGTTCGAAAACAGTTCTCATTTTATCCTGATCATCAAGTCCAACGAGTGAACGTGCGTGGCCCATGGTGATTTTATTATCGCGGATGCCAGCCTGAATTTCAATGGGTAATTTCAGCAAACGAAGGTAATTGGCAACCGTAGTGCGCTTTTTACCGACTTTCTCGCTCAGCATTTCCTGAGTCATTTTATACTCTTCCATGAGCTTGTCGAAAGTGAGTGCGATTTCAATGGCATTGAGGTTTTCGCGCTGAATATTTTCGACCAGTGCCATCTGCAGTACAGCTTCATCATCTGCTTCGCGGATAAATGCAGGAATCTGGTTCAGTCCGGCCATTTTCGAAGCGCGCAATCTGCGTTCACCTGAAATGAGCTGATATTTTCCGTTTTTAAGTTTGCGTACAGTGATTGGTTGAATAAGCCCCTGATGCTTGATAGATTCAGACAATCCCTTCAGCGCTTCCTGCTCGAAACGATCGCGGGGTTGATAAGGATTTGCCTCAATCTCATCGATATCGATCAGTGGGAAAGCTATTACCGGAGTGGATACGCCATGAGACGATTCTTCGTTTGCACCTTCAAGAAGAGCACCCAGTCCACGTCCCAATGCATTTTTTTTTGTATTCATCAAATTGAAATTCAGTCGTTGATTTTGAAAATTACTATTGTGGTTTCAGCATGTTGTTTCGTTGCAGAATTTCGCGCGCAAGATTGAGATAACTGATTGAACCTTTGCTTTCCGCATCAAACATGATTATGCTTTCGCCAAACGATGGAGCCTCTCCAAGACGGGTATTCCGGGGAATGATTGTTTCAAAAACCATTTCTTTAAAATGATTTCGGACTTCATCGACCACCTGATTCGACAAGCGAAGGCGAACGTCATACATCGTGAGCAAAATTCCTTCTATGGCGAGTTCCTGATTCAGTCTGGTCTGTACGATTTTTATTGTATTCAAAAGTTTACCAAGGCCTTCGAGCGCAAAATATTCGCATTGCACCGGAATCAATACAGAATCGGATGCGGTGAGCGAGTTTACAGTGATAAGTCCAAGCGATGGAGAGCAATCGATAATGATAAAATCGTACTGGTCCTTCAACTGGCGCACCACTTTACGCATCATGCGTTCGCGGTTTTCCATGTTGATCATTTCTATTTCAGCACCGACAAGATCGATATGAGCTGGAAGAATATCAAGATTCGGGGTTTTTGTATGCAAAATGGCATCGGCCGGATTTACATTGTCAACAATGCATTCGTAAATACTGGTTCTGATATTCTTTGGATCGAAGCCCAGTCCCGAAGTGGCATTTGCCTGCGGGTCAGCATCGATGAGCAAAACTTTATTCTCCAGCACAGCCAGCCCGGCGCTTACATTGATAGCACTGGTGGTTTTCCCTACACCGCCCTTCTGATTGGCGATTGAAATAACTTTTCCCATAAAACAACTACGAGGTTAAAAATTGAACGGTCAAAAATACAAATTATTCCGCACTTTTCAATGAGCGGAATAACTAAATGTGTGAATACAACTACAAATCAGATTGTTCCTGATTCAGATCGCTGCTATACTCCTGCTGGTCGGCAAACTCATGAAAAACTTCTTCCGGAGCCTTTTCGCCCGTGCGGATGAAGTTCACCACCACATCCAACCCTTTGGCGAATTTGTCGAAATCTTCTTTGTACAGAAAAATCTTGTGCTTCTCGTAAAAGAACTTTCCACTTTCCTCATTGAAGCGTTTTTTGCTTTCTGTGATGGTGATGTACATTTCACCACTCTTCATTTCCTTTACATCGAAAAAATAGGTGCGCTTTCCGGCACGTACAGGTCTCGAGTAAATTTCATCCCTTTCTTTTCTGTCAAATTCTTCCATATAAAAAATATTACCCAATGTAAACGCAAAACTAAATATTAATTCTGTTATTTCAAAAATATTTTACGGCATACCGGCAAAAAATACACATGGAATGCTACAATATTGATTTATGACGTTTTAATGCCTTTTATTGGTTTTAATTCATCGGACCAAATAAGCCGGTACTCAGGTACTTCTCCCCACGGTCAGGAAAAATAACCACGATCTTTCCGCATTTGATTTTTCTGGCGGTTTCAATAGCAGCTATCATAGCTGCACCACTGCTCATCCCGACAAAAATACCTTCTTCGGCTACAATCCGGCGAGCCATTTCATAGGCCTCATCTGTTTCAATCATTATGGTTTCATCGATCAGCTCCGGCTTGTAAATTGACGGAACAATGGCTTCTTCCATGTTTTTCAATCCCTGGATGTAATGACCTTTTACCGGATGTGCACACACAATGCGGATGGATGGATTGTTTTCCTTCAGTCCTTTTCCAACGCCCATAATGGTGCCCGATGTTCCGATGGCCGACACGAGATAATCGACCTTTCCATTGGTCTGTTTCCAGATTTCCTCGCTGGTGGTCTTGTAATGCGCCATTTTATTGTAACGGTTCGAGAACTGATCAGGCATGAAATATTTGTCGGGTTCAGCAGACACCATTTCACGAGCTTTGCGGATTGCGCCATCGGTACCCTCATTGGCATCCGTAAGAATGACTTCTCCTCCGAAAGCAGCAATCATGCTCCTGCGCTCAGGTGATACAGCGGCACTCATAACAATCTGGATCCGATAACCCTTCACTGAAGCAATCATGGCCAGACCGATTCCCGTGTTGCCCGATGTTGGCTCAATAATGATTCTCCCGTTTTTCAAATGACCTTCTGCTTCGGCCTGCTCAATCATCTTCAGAGCAATGCGATCTTTGATGCTTCCTGTTGGATTATTTCCTTCTACTTTGGCAAAAATCTGCACTGCCGGATTCGGATTCAGCTTGTTTATCAGTACCAGCGGCGTGTTTCCAATCGATTGTAAAATATTTTCGCAAATCATTTTGTTTGTTTTCAGGCAATAAGATAACCGTTTCCCATCCTGGGGAAATATCGGAAACATCATTGCGATTGGTTTTTAAATCAGTATTCCGTCTTTCCTTCAGATTCTTTCCAGAGTTGGAAAGGTAGTTTGAATGCTTCTTCGGGACAATACTCTGTTTTAAGATGCCTGGCTTCAATGCTCAATTCCAGTTCCTCGTAAATAAATGCATCATCAAATCCAACGCTGGCTGCGTCATGCTTTGATGTAGCAAATACCAGCCGTTCGGGGCGCGCCCAGTAAATGGCTCCCAGGCACATGGGGCAAGGTTCGCAACTGCTGTACAAAATGCAGTCTTTCAATTGAAAGTCTTTCAATTTCGAAGTGGCATTCCGGATGGCTGTTACTTCGGCATGGGCCGTTGGGTCATTACTGCTTGTGACCAGGTTTACCCCGGTTGCCAGGACTTCACCATCTTTCACAATGACAGCTCCGAAGGGCCCCCCTCTTCCGCTGCGTACATTCTCTGCGGCAAGATCAACTGCCATCTGCAGAAAATATCTGTCATTTTTATTTTCCATGATTATTGATGAATTGATTTTACAATCTGAATTATTTTTGCACAGCCCACTTCGATCTGCTCATTGCTGATAATAAGTGGTGGAGCCAGTCGCATGCTTTGTGGTGAAAACAGAAACCAGTCGGTCAGCACACCATTTTCGAGCAGTGCTTTTATGATTTTCTGATTCATTTCAAACGATTCAAACTCAGCTGCCATGAGCAATCCGGCCGATCTGAATTCCACAAGTCCGGGTAAATCTGAGAGCAAGTTTCGAAATAATTTTTCCTTTTCCGGAACCTGTTCATAATATTTCCCGCGCACCATCACTTTCAGCGAAGCCAAAGCTGCCGCGCACGAAACCGGATGGCCACCGAAGGTAGTAATGTGTCCCAGCACCGGATGATGGGTCAGGTTTTTCATCAGCGATTCGTTTGCAATGAAGGCGCCAAGCGGAAATCCCCCACCCAACGCTTTTGCAAGAACCAGAATGTCGGGAACAAACCCGAAATGCTCCATGGCAAACATTTTTCCGGTGCGTCCAAAGCCAGTCTGAACTTCGTCGAGAATAAGCAACGTTCCGGTTTCATTGCATCGTTTGCGCAATTCTGTGAAATAGTTTTTGTCGGGAACCCGCACCCCTGCTTCGGCCTGGAAGGGTTCGATGACTACTGCCGCCGTTTTGTCTGTGATGTGTTTAATATCTTCAACACAATTAAATTTGATCAACCCGGTTCCAGGCAACAATGGACGAAAAGCGTTTTTGTATTCTTCGCTTCCCATAATGCTAAGCGGACCGGTCGAACTGCCATGATAGGCATTGCGACACGATAAAATTTCGAATCGTCCGGTGCTGCGCTTAGCGAGTTTCATGGCGCCATCAATGGCTTCAGCTCCGCTGTTCACAAAATAGACATTGTTCAGCGAATCCGGCAATAAACTGCAAAGCATTTCTGCCAGCCCGGTTTGAGCACTCTGAATAAATTCGCCATACACCAGCAGATGCGAATGCTTATTGACTTGCTCAATCACCGCCGCATTTATTTCCGGATGGTTGTGACCAAGATTGCTCACTGAAATTCCGGAAATAAAATCGAGATATTCTCGGCCGTCGGCTGCAAACAATGAACAATCTTTCGCCGACACAATTTCGAGTGCCAGCGGTTCAGGCGATGTTTGCGCCACATGTCGGAAAAACAAATCGCGAGACGAGTTCATATTACAAAGATAATTGAAAAAATTCAACGCGTATTGTGCAGCAAATAGCTCAAGGTCGACATCAGACAGGTAGTACTGCGTTGATTTTTCTCGTTTAATGATTCCTTCATCAATAATATGCTTTGTTTACATAATGTAAACCTGCTTATTTCTTTTTGGGAGGCAATTTCTTTTTCTCTTTCGCAGGGGGCAAAAAGTTTTCACCGGTGATGACCGATTTGCCGGTTTTTGATTCTAATTCTTTTCGCGCATTTTTTGCCACTGCTCCGCCTTTTCTACTGACTTTTGCATTTTCGATTAATCCTTTGGCTTTTTCGCTGTCAGCAATTTGTCGAGTCGATAATTCAGCCAGAGCAGTAAAAATCAATTCAGCTTCGCTCATGTGATCCCGCAAGTTTTGAGACTTCAAGCCTTTCAGTTGCTTATGCTGCTTAACGGTTAAGTCTGTCCATTCTTTATGAATGATGTTGGTAAGCAGGGCAAATTCATCCTGTACTTTTACACCTGCGTTTTTCCAATAATCAGTGAGTTTATTTAGGGTTTCCTGCCCTGTCATGCGCTGTTGAATCCACTTTTCACTTCGACCCATCTTCTGCCAGTTTTCCCTGGCTCTGTCCATGCTCAACGAAGGATCATTTATTTCCTGAACTCTTTCGTAGCCAACCTTAGCCAGCCATTGCTTAAAGGGTTCCGCTTTGGGAGAAGGGATAGATTGGATAATTCTAAAAATGTCCTTTACATTGCCAGCTAGAGTTTTACGCTTTTTGCCATTTGTGAGCATTTCTATCTGGGGACAATTTGTCCCCAGGTAGGATCCGAGTTCTGGATCACGTTTTCTTAACTTCTTTAGATAATCGGTTGGATTGACAGAATCAGTCAAAGCTTCAATAATGTCAACAACCGAAAAAAACCAAACTTCGGTTTCTTCATCATAATAACGCCTGACTTTCTTGTTTTCAAAAACAACCAATGACTTATCATTTTTCATAACTACTTGTTTTGCATATTTGTTTTGCGTAAGCCAGAAAAAATTCAATTTACAAATGCAACATGTTTGTTATCCAAAACTATGAAAATAAATTTGATGCCGGAATAAAAAATGCTGATCATTTATAATTTCCTGTTGCAAAAAAGCTGCGAACATGGCTGCGCGACTATAACGCGTGACCATCCGACTCAAAGGTGCTTAACGTAAAACGTGACACGTCGCACACCTTGTCCCTGGGGCGGAGTTTATCCCGCCCGGCGGGGCCCAAAGCTATTATTATATAACTCCGGAGTTTACTCCTCCGCTTCCAGCGGAGTAAACTCCGGAGGCGGAGGAGTATCGGATGGAGCTGCGCAGCTTTCTTTGATACCTTCGGCTCTATAAGCACTAGGCATTGTGCGCCGTACTAATACTGCTCCGGTGTTCTGCCCTGATGCTGCATCAGAATGAGTGCATCGGCCAGGCCGGCTTTGGGAACCATGAGTTTTTGCGCATTGGCGAATTTCATGATTTTCAGAAATACTTCTGCTGCAGGGACAATCACATCGGCGCGGTCGGGATGAATGAGAAAGCGCTCTACGCGCTCGCTTACAGATAGCGGATGTAATTGGTCGTACGCTTTCTGCAACTCTTGAAAAGTCAGATACAAAGGCTCCGCCAGACCGAAATGCGATTTCAAGGCATTGATACTACCACCCGAAGCAATGATGAGGTGTCCAAACGGATCGATGGAATCTTCTATAAAATCAAGCATTTTTCTCAGCTCCACTCTGCTTACTTCATGCAGCAATGAGCGAACGGCTCCAATCTGAAAACTCTTTGATTTCCGCTTCCCGTCAGGATTTGCAAAAGTCACTTCCGTGCTGCCGCCCCCAAGATCGATCATGATTTTCTGTACTTCATTTTTACCAAGTCCGGCAAACAGATCAGTTATAAGTGCAGCTTCGACCTTACCTTTAATGATCCAGGTTTTCAGATTTGTTTTTCTTTCAATGCTTCTTAAAATGTCCTGACCATTCGATGCATCGCGCATAGCAGATGTTGCGGCAATAACAGCACCGTCAACATTCCACGATTTCATCAGCAGAATAAAAGCTTCGAGCGAATTAAGCAGTTTGATTTCGGACTCCGCAGAGATTGATCCCGACTGAAACACATCGGTGCCAAGCCGCACAGGCACACGCGCATACATTTCTTTTATAACAACAGGATATCCATTATCGATCACAGTACCGACCATGCATTTTACCGCATTTGAGCCAATATCAATCGCAGCATATCTCATATTTCAAAATCACCAGATTTAATCAGTTTATAAACTTCATCCTGTGAATCAAAAGGTGTATCATTATTTCTAACGTAGGTGTTGTTTTTTTTACCATTCACAAAACGTGCTTTTTCATTGTCTTTGATATGAATGGACAATATGTTTTTGAGCAGATCAGCAGCATCGTTATCGAGAACAGGACATAGAACTTCAATCCTACGGTCCATGTTGCGTTTCATCCAGTCGGCCGAAGTGATGTAAACCCGCTCCCATTGTCCGCAACGAAAATAAATGATGCGGCTGTGTTCAAGATTGCGACCTACAATACTGATGATTCTCAGGTTTTCGTTAATGGGTTGCAACACGCATGCACTGCGGCAAATAATATCAAATTTCACTCCGGCACGCGCTGCAGCATAGATTCTGTCAGCAATATCCTTATCAACAATATTGTTCAGTTTTATAGCAGCATATGCTTCTTCGCCACGCAGTGCGGATTCTGTAAGCTTATCAATCATGCCTTCGACAAAAGGTCGCATTTCCATTGGCGAAACAACCAGATGCTTAAAAGAAAAAGATCGATAACTGGCTTCAAACATTTCGAATACTTGCGCTGTTTCAATGCCTATTGTTTGATCTGCTGTCATAATGCTGACATCGCAATAAAGAGATGCGGTGTACTCATTAAAATTACCGGTGCCAACATTTGTGTAATACACCGACTTTTTCCCTTCGGTGCGTTTCACCGAAATGAGCTTGGTGTGTACCTTTAGACCAGGTATACTGTGAATAACACGAACACCTTCTTCCTGCAGTTTGGTGCTCCAGTAAATATTGGTTTCTTCATCAAAACGCGCCTGCAGCTCCATGAAAACAGTTACATTTTTTCCGTTGCGTGCAGCATTGATGAGTGCATTGATCACGTTTGAGTTTTTTCCGATGCGGTAAATCGTCATCTTGATACTGCGAACAGCAGGATCAATCGAGGCCTCCCGAAGGAAATCAATAATGTATTTAAACGGATGTTGAGGAAATGAAAGAAGAATATCCTTCTTTTTCACTTCGTCAAATATACTCCTGGCTAACTCCAGACGCGCATGTAATACCGGTTCGCGCTCTTTGAAAATCAATTGCTCTTTCCCGAGAAAAGGGAAATTCATGAGATCCTTGAAATTGTGATAACGTCCGCTCGAAACCAGCGTATCATCGCGTGTGAGACCAATTTTGGCGAAAAAGAAATCCAACATGACTTCGGGCATATCTCTGTCTACCACGAACCTTACCGGATTACCGGTTTTGCGTTGCTTCAGACTGTCTGAAATAATTTCAAGAAAGCTTTTGGAAATATCGCTGTCCATCTCAAGTTCCGCATCCCGGGTGAATTTGATGGTGTAAGCATTGAATTCATCGTAATCGAAACTTTTGAAAATATCAGCCATGCAATAGCGGATAATATCATCAATGAACATCACGAACTGCTCACCATTTTTTTCCGGAAGAACAACAAACCGCGAAAGCTGTTCGGATGGGACTTCCAGCAATGCATACTCGGGGGCTGCATTGCGGGCGGAATTGCGCATTGAAACGGCCAGATAAATGGACTTATCACGAAGCATGCTTTCGGCTTTGAAGCTCTTCATGATTATGGGAAAAACATAGGTGCGCAAAACATTGTTGAAGTAATACTTTACAAAACTTTTATGTTCTGCATGCTTTACTTCTTTTTCGTTGATGAGATGCACTCCTTCGTGGGCAAGCTCTTTCACAAGATGATTATAAACCTGTGCAAGTCGTTTCTGCTGACCAAGAATCCGCTGATTGATTTCTGCAAGAATGCTTTGCGGACTAAAGTAATGACTGTACTCATATTCCGATTTTCGTCTGAACTTGACAATGCGTTTCAGCGTTGCCACCCTAACCCGAAAGAATTCATCCTGATTGTTGGAAAAGATCCCCAAAAATTTTATACGTTCAAGAATTGGGGTCTCAACGCATTCAGCTTCCTGCAGCACCCGATCATTGAAATCAAGCCAGCTCAGTTCGCGGTTTACATAAACAGCAGGAACACTATGGTTTTGTTTTTTCATTCTCAAGGTTTTTGGGAATGAGATAGAATAACGCTTTTTTAAAAGCAATCACAAACTCAGGCCAGGTGCGCGCTTCGCTCTGTAAGGCAATCAATCCGCTGGTTGGCATATCGACGATTTTCTGTGAAAGAAAAAAATTCGCAAACTGCGTTATCAGCGGATTGTGCCCAACAATCATTATATTGTTATACTCATCAGGTAAAGCATAGAGTGCATCGAAATAATCGTTTACCGTTTTGAAATAAAGATCATCATTAATACCCATGCTTTTGCTATCGAGTTCCAGCAGTGCAGCCATATGCTGCGCTGTCTCCAACGCACGCGCAGCCGGACTCGAAATTATAAACTGCGGCAGAACCTTCTTTTTCTTCAGTTCATTTGCAATTATTCCGGTGCGTCTGCGACCCAGATCGGTTAATGGCCTTTCAATGTCCTTTCGGCCACCAATCAGTCCATCAGCTTTCCCATGACGCATTATTAATAATGTCTTACTGTTCATATTCTGCAAAAAAAATCAATGAAAATAATTACCAGGCAAACAGCGGAAAATCCTTCATCATGGCATTCACCTGCTTTCTCACATCCGCAATAACTGTTTCATCGTCGGGGTTAGAGAGTACTTTGTCAATTAAATCAACAATCAGTGTCATGTGATTTTCTTTCAGTCCACGGGTAGTAATGGCCGGTGTTCCCACGCGGATTCCTGATGTCAGGAACGGGCTGCGTGAGTCGAAGGGCACCATGTTTTTATTGATGGTGATATCGGCCAGTACAAGCGTATTTTCAGCTTTTTTGCCGGTGAGTTCCGGAAATTTCTGACGAAGGTCAATCAGCATCAAATGATTGTCAGTTCCATCGCTGATGATGTGATATCCTTTTTTGATAAAAGCATCGGCCAGGGCAGCTGCATTTTTTCTGACCTGTTGCATGTACACCTTGAATTCCGGCTCCAGTGCTTCGCCAAAGGCAACTGCTTTGGCAGCAATCACATGCTCGAGTGGTCCGCCTTGTTGTCCGGGGAAAACAGCACTGTTGATCATTTCCGACATTTTTTTCACAACACCCTTTGGCGTTGTAATTCCCCATGGATTGTCAAAATCTCTACCGACCAGAATCATTCCACCGCGCGGTCCACGCAGGGTTTTGTGAGTGGTGGTGGTGATAATGTGACAATATTCAACAGGATTGTTGAGCAATCCGGCTGCAATTAATCCCGCAGGATGTGCGATGTCTGCCATGAGCAATGCGCCCACCGAATCAGCGATTTCGCGCATACGTTTGTAATCCCAGTCGCGGCTGTAGGCCGAAGCTCCGGCAACAATAAGTTTTGGCTTGCACTCCTTGGCTAATACAGCCATTTCGTCATAATCCACTTGTCCGGTTTCTTCTTTTACATGATAGGCAACCGGCTTGTAATTAATTCCTGAAAGGTTCACCGGAGAGCCGTGCGAAAGGTGGCCGCCATGCGAAAGATCAAGTCCCATAAAAGTGTCGCCAGGTTTAAGACATGCGAAAAATACGGCGGCATTGGCCTGCGCACCGCTGTGAGGCTGCACGTTGGCAAATTCAGCTCCGAAAAGTTTGCATGCGCGGTCGATGGCCAGTTGTTCAGTTTGATCAACAATCTGACAACCTCCGTAATAACGTTTGCCAGGATATCCTTCGGCATACTTGTTTGTCAGTACCGAGCCCATGGCCTGCAGGACCTGTTCGCTGACAAAATTTTCTGATGCAATAAGTTCAATCCCGTGCATCTGGCGGTCTTTTTCCTGCTCTATCAGGTCGAAAATCTGTTTATCGTGTTTCATTTCCTAAATTAATTTGTTTCAGGATTCAAAGGTATAAATTATTTCTTTCGGGCATTTTATTCACTTTATACGTATTCATGTTTTCTTTCAATAAAATGCAATATAGCAACAACAAATGAAAAGCAAATTCAGATTTCGATGGATATTTTATGATTAATGTTGAAATTTTACAGGTCTAAAGCCAAATTTAATTCTTATATTTGCTAGCTTAAAGAAATTTGAATATGAAAAAACTACAATTGATTTTTTTAATCCTGTTTACTTCGTTCGCTGCGCGATCACAGGATTTGTTGTGTTCGTGGCATTTCGACACACTTTTAGTAGCGCCAAACACTGATGTGGTCATTCCTGCTGATTCAGGATCTCAGGATGGTTCAGCCACAATTTACCTGGATGGAACCAACGGTTCGTCTCTTTTCAACACCGCAACAGGGGGTGAATTGTCTGCTTTTGGTGGATCCACCGTTAACGATGGACGTACAACGCCACTCGCAACCCTTTCTTTGTGTCCAATCAACACAACTGCAAACGGCAAAGGGGCTGTGATACGCTTCAGTACCACCGGGTATGAAAATCCAATAATTACGTATGCAGCCCGCAACACATCAACGGGTTTCCAGAATCAGTTCATCGAATACAGCACTGATGGAGTGACTTTCACGCGTTGCGATACCATTAGCGGACTTACAACAACGTTTGTGCTGAAGACTATAGATCTTTCTGCATTTGACGTACTTGACGAAGCCGCCAATGTGTATATACGCATAATTTTTGACGGTGCAACTTCTTCAACAGGTAATAATCGTGTTGATAATATCACGATTAATGCTACTTCAACTTCTGCTACAGATATTGTTCCTCCGACAGTACTTGGAGCAAATGCAACATCATTAACAGACATCTGGGTGCGCTTTTCCGAACCTGTTGGAGCTTCAGCTGAAGTGACTACAAATTACACCGGTGTTGGCACAATAACAAGTGCAACCCGTACTACAGGGCTCGACAGCGTGCATATTGTACTTGCCACGCCGCTTACGTTTGGTGTCGCAGATACCATTTGCATTGCCAATGTGGCAGACGTTACCGGAAATGTTATGATCAGCAATCCTTGTTTTCAGGTTGTGTTCGGAACACTCGATGTAACACCTCCAACCGCTATCAGTGCCTGGCCTGCAAACCTTGCAACTGTAAAAGTAAAATTCAGCGAAGCCATGGACAATGTGACAGCTGAAACAGTTGCCAACTACACCGGTCTTGCCGGAATTGGCTCTGCAACACTGAATGCAACGCTCGATACAGTTACACTTGCACTGTCAATAAATTTGGTTAGCGGTATTGCAGATACCCTCTACGTCCAAAATGTAGAAGATACTGCAGGAAATGCAATGGCTGCAATGCAACAGTTTGTGCTTTTCATGGATACATCGACAACTGTCGCCAATCTGGTAATTACAGAAATCATGTACAATCCTGCTGAAAGCGGTACTGATAGCACTGAATTCATTGAAATTCTCAACAACGGTTCAACCGCCGTTAACCTGATGAATTATACAATCACTTACGGTACTTCAACGCACACTATCACGACATCAAACGTTGTGAATCCAGGGGATCGGTTTCTTATTGCTCCCAAAGCTGTAGTAGCGTCGAACTTTTACGGAGTGTCCTTTTATCAGGGTAGCACTTTCGGCATCGGGAACAATGGAGCTACCGTTAAGATACTCAATGGTTCCGGAATTGTGGTTGACAGCGTGATGTATGATGATGTGGCACCATGGCCAACAGCAGCTGACGAAGGTGGATACAGTCTTTCACTTTGTGATCCTTCACTTGATAACAATGCTGGAAGCAGCTGGAGCTTAGGTACAGTATTTTTCTCGACAATAAACACACACGATGTATACGCTGATCCAGGCCAGGGTTGCGTTGTCCCTGTTGACAATACTCCGCCGGTGGTGGATACTGCATTTGCAACTAATCTGAATACGGTGAAAGTAGTTTTCAATGAAGTTGTTGATAATATTACCGCTGAAACAATTGCAAATTACACGGGACTTGCCGGAATCGGTGCAGCTTCACTTAATGCAACAATGGATACGGTAACTCTGACACTTTCAACTCCGCTGCTCGACAATGTGGCAGATACAATTCACATCGCAGGCATTGAAGATACAGCCGGAAATGTAATGGCTACTACTCAGTCCTTCCGATTGATATTCTCAATTGCTGACATTATTCCTCCAACAGTTATCAATGCATGGCCTGAAACACATGCCGTTGTGAAAGTGAAATTCAGCGAAGTTATGGATAATGTTACCGCTGAAACTGTAGCCAACTACACCGGACTTGCTGGCATTGGCTCTGCAACACTGAATGCTACAATGGACACTGTAACACTTGCTCTGTCAACCAACCTGATAAATGGTGTTTCCGACACACTCTATATTCAAAATGTAGAAGACACTGCAGGTAACGCTATGGCTGCCCAGCAGATGTTTGTTCTGTTCATTGATACAGTAACAATTCCAAAAGCACTGGTTATTACTGAAATTATGTACAACCCCGCTGAAAGCGGAACTGACAGCACCGAATTTATTGAAATCTATAACAACGATGTAGTTTCAGTTGATCTGCTGAATTATGTCCTGAATTATGGCGCAAGTACTTTTACCTTCCCTTCATCGCTGGTAATTGCTCCGGGTGAATATGCTCTTGTGTCGTCAAACGCAACTGCAGCCAGTAACTTCTACGGAGTTACATTCTTACAAGGCAGCACAGGTGGAATTGGCAACGGTGGCGCGACCATTGTTCTCTTAAGTCCAACAGGATTACTTGTTGATACTGTTACTTATGATGATGTGGCTCCATGGCCAACTCTTGCTGACGAAGGCGGATACAGCCTTTCACTTTGCGATCCCACACTTGACAACAATGTTGGCAGTAACTGGGGCTTAGGAACAATCTTTTTTGGCACTGTAAACACACACGATGTATATGCCGATCCAGGTGAAGGATGTTCAGCAACCGCTGACACTGTTCCTCCGGTTGCACTCAGTGCAAGTTTGACCAACCTGACAACAGCTGTTGTTACTTTCAATGAAGCATTGGATCTTGCTTCTGCACAGACAACTGGTAATTACACAGGACTTGGAACTGTTTCTACAGCTGTTTTGACAAGCAGTACAGTAGTTACACTGACTCTTTCAACTCCTCTTGTTAACGCACAGAACTATGTTCTTGAAGTTACTGGAATCAGTGATTTGGCAAGCAATGTAATGGCTCTGACTTATCAGTTCCCATTGATGCTTGACACCACAACATCAATTTCTGAAATCGAAAATTCGAATATTCAGATTTTCCCGAACCCGGCCAGCGATGTAATCAACCTTACCGGTGTTTCATCGGCCGATCGCATCGAAGTGTACAGCAACATGGGCATGCTTGTCATGAGCCGTGAAGCTGACGGAAACGACTCTGTCATTATCGAGACTTCGGTTCTTTCAAATGGTTTGTACTACATCAACATCCGCATGAAAGACGGCGCTGTTGAAACAAAACCTGTTGTGATTATCCGATAATCTGACTTTTTCATTTTAAAAAAGCTTCCCGGCCTTCCGGGAAGCTTTTTTTTATTGTTGTTTTCGAAATTCAAAAACTAAAAATGTTGGGTGCTTTCCGTTCGGCATAGTCCCTTATAGATATTTGTTTGAGGCTGTTTCAAATAGTCTTCAGCAACAAAAACAACATTCCACCGTCCGAAAGCGACGCAGGAGCTGAAGGACATGGAACCGTTGTTTTTGCCATTGTTACGACGGTTCCATGTTCCGGCTGAACAGCATCCCTCGAAGGGTTTTGAACCCTTCGAGGGATTTTTAACCAGCCAGAACGGTGGAATGTCGTAACAATACAGTTGTTTTGAGAAATACTCAGTAGAATAATCTAATCAGACTACGCCGAACGAAGGGAGCTTATCTCAATTCTAATCTCGTAAATCATTCCGCCCGCATAAACACAAACCGCTCCTGCCCTGCCCTGCGAAGGAAGTTGCCATTCCAGGAATAATAGGATTCTGGTATACGCCGCATATGATTGTAGAGATACAGATTGAGGAAATAATCGTAGATATAATCCGCGATTTTCTTTCCGGAACGCTCGAACAGCGCGTAAATATCCGCTTCGCCGAACTCGGTAAAATTGTAATTGTAGTTATACGTATCCGAAGTCAAATCATAGTCCCAGGCACCGTCGAGATAATCAATCAGCGGAAACGATGCATACAGCAACGGCGACGCAAGAATCGTATCATCAACCGGATTTATCCGGAGCCAAAAACAAAGATCGATTCGCGAAATAACTGTATCGAATTTTATAAAACTGTTGTTGGCAAAGTATAATGTATCGCCCACCGGCGTTGTCTTTTCCTCAATGTACATCTGCACAAATTCAATAATAAACTTGTCGCTTTTCTCAATCAGAAAATCATTAATAGTGCTGTCTGAATACAAATCAAAACTGTTCGATGAAAGATTCTGAGTCATCGAGCTCCTGAAAACACTATCCACTTCAGTGGTTCCGTTGTTTTTCAGAAAATAGCTTCTATATGGAAAATAGCGCCTGGCGTAGGTTTCAGCCGATGATGTACCTTGTGGTTTTATAAAAAACATTTGCCAGTCGCTCGAAAATGTGATATAGAGCGATGGCCGATTAGTGTCGGCAATAAAACCACGGGCCAGTTTCTTTTCCGACTGGCACGATAGCAACAATGCAGAAATTAAAAAGCAAACAGAAAAAATAAGTTTAGTTGGAAGCTGCATCGCGCTCCAGAACTTTTTCAGCCAATACTTTTCCGTACTGAAATGCAAGCGTAAGCTCTTCCTGGCTGGGTGTAAACTTTACAAACACTCCGTCGCCACAGAAATCGAGTTTTAGATTTTCCATCATCGATTTCAACAGAACAGCAGATTCGCCACTCCAGCCATAGGAGCCAAAAGCACCTGCAGGTTTACCTTTGTCGCGTATCGGACAAATGGCCGCCAGAAATTTATACGCGGGCATCAGGATGTTTTGATTAATAGTCGGACTGCCAAGTACAAGCCCGTTTGAAGCTGTAATAGCTGCATCCAGATCGCCCAAAGATGCTGTTTCGATATCCATCAGCTGAGCTTTTATATTGCTTTCGGACTCGATGCCACGCGCAATTTCCTGTGCAATCATTGTCGTTTTCTGATAAGCAGAAACATATGCAACAAGAATTGATTTTGCATTCGGATTTTTCAAATATTCTTCGCACATGGATTTCGAACGGTCGACATAACGCTTCCAGTCGTTCAGTAGTAAAGGCCCATGACCGTTGAGAATTGCCTTTATTGGAAGGGGTTCAATTTTTTCAACGGCCTTGAGGAAAAATTTGCTGTATGGTTTTAGAATCACATTGAAATAATAATCGAACGCATCGTCATAGTTGCCGACCTTGTTGTCGATCATTTCATCGTGCGCAAAATGAGCGCCGAACGAATCGCAGGTGAACAGCAATTGTTCTTCCTCAAACCAGGTGTACATACTATCCGGCCAGTGCAGGTTCGGAGCACTGATGAACTTCAATGTGGCATCGCCAAGATCGAGCACGTCGCCATCTTTCACAATGCGGTGTGGAAAATCGCGGTTCATCAGATCTTTCATGTAGCGGATGGCGTTGCCTGTGCCAATCACGGTTGCATTGGGCGCTTCGTTCAAAAGCAAAGCAACAGAACCACTGTGATCCGGCTCGGTATGATTGAGAATGATGTATTCAATTTCATTTAGGGCCGTCAGTTTGCTGAGTTTTTCTTTATAAACCGGCCAGAATTTTTCTTTCACTGTTTCAACAACAGCTTTTTTCTGAGCGTTGATGAAATATGCATTGTAGGTTGTGCCATACTTGGTTTCCATCACAACATCGAAAGTAACGATGTCTTTATCGAGTACTCCCACCCATGTTGTTTTCGGTGAGACCTGAATCGTTTTATTGTCTGCCATTTTATTCTATTTTAAAGTGATAAAGTAATCTGTCCGTCGAGGCCCTCTTCTGTTTCTGCGCCATCGCTTGAGTTCGTCGGTTGATCCTCAGCTAAGCCAAGCAATTCACGAATCATTTTATCCGTAGTTGGTTTGGGATCATTGACCGAAAACTTTTTCAACGGCACGGTACTAATTTTTTTACCTTTTGCCTTAATCCCTCTGATGACGGCAAATTCAGCTACATCAATTTCTTCAGGATCTTTTGGTTTCTTGAGCTTTTTCGAATCGTAGAAGACCGTAATTACCGGGAAATATTCCGTCGATATCCACTCAATCTGATCGCCCTCATCCATGAATTCCACAGTTTTTTCGCCAGGACCCTGTTCAACCTGAAAGCGTTTTAGATACCACTCTTTGTCCGTGTTTTTGTACAAAACAGTGAAAACGCGCAAAGGATTAAATTTCTCAATGTGCATTATATCTTCGTCGAAATGCATCTGCATATCGGGCTTGGCAATGCGGTAGTAGCCGGATTTCATGAGGAACAGCAATGTGTCGTTGTGATGAAAAGCGCCAAGATATTGCCCGCGTTCCTCAGTAGTCAACCGCAGTATTTCCTTATCGTACCAGTATTTTATTCCACCCAGCGTCGATTTTCCTTCGTCCTTGAGTTTGATTTTTCGAATCATAAAACGTGTCAACTGGTTGCCAATCGATGCACGTCCTTTGATGGATAACTCGCTGAAATCAAAATCGAAAACCAGTTTTTTCAATTTCGGTCTGGGCACCAGATATACAGAAATCACTTCGGCTTCGCCATTGGGATTGGCGGTAAAATACAGGACTTTTGAATGCGGCGTGCCCTGCGTAAGATTGTATTCTTTGTCTCTGGTAATGCCTTTTACATAAAACCGCTTCACATACGTTGTTCCGGTGGCGCCATCGCGATAAATGGCGTTGTAAATGGTACGCTCATCATTTTTCTTAAAGACATCGATGTGAATGATGTTTTTACCCAGAAAAACCTTATCGGCAACTTTGGTTACAATACAGGTTCCATCCTGCGTGAAAGCAATGATGTCGTCGAGTTCAGAACACTCGGTCACATACTCCATTTTCTTTAAACCGAAGCCGGCAAAACCTTCTTCACGGTCGACATACAGCTTCTGATTTGCAATGGCAACCGCAGCCGCCTGAATGTTATCGAATGCGCGAATCTCTGTTTTTCGCTCACGTCCCTTTGAATATTTCTTTTTAATATCGCGGAAATACGCAATGCAATATTCAATCAGATTGTCAAGACGATCCTGCACTTTTTTGATTTGATCTTCAAGCCCTTTAATGATTTCATCGGCCTTGAATGCATCGAATTTCGATATGCGCTTGATTTTGATTTCTGTCAGACGCGCAACATCGTCCATGGTGATTTCGCGATAGAATTTTTTCTTGTAGGGCTTGAGTCCTTTGTCGATCGTTTCGAGAACGCTTTCCCATGTGGTACACTCTTCAATGTCGCGGTATATCCTCTTTTCGATAAATATTTTTTCGAGCGACGAATAAAGATGATGCTCCAGAAGTTCCTGCATTTCAATTTCCAGCTCGAGCTTCAGCAGATCTCTGGTATGATGCGTCGATTCAATCAACAATTCATCAATATGAATAAAACGTGGAGCATTGTCCTGAATAACACAACAGAGCGGCGATATGGAAATTTCGCAATCGGTGAAAGCATACAGCGCATCGATGGTCTGATCGGGCGAAACACCCGGTGCAAGATGAACTACAATCTCTACATTGGCCGCTGTGTTATCCTCTATTTTCCGGACTTTTATCTTTCCTTTTTCATTCGCGTTTACGATTGAATCAATAAGCGAAGAAGTAGTTGTCGAAAATGGAATTTCAGTTATCACCAGCGACTTTTTGTCGGGCGACGACATGCGGGCTCGCACTCTAACTTTTCCACCACGTTCCCCTTTGTTGTAATTTCTTACATCAACCAGTCCTGCTGTTGGAAAATCGGGATACAAAACGAATGACTCATTTTTAAGAACGGCGATACATGCATCGATGAGTTCAATAAAGTTGTGCGGCAGAATTTTCGTCGAAAGGCCGACCGCAATACCTTCAGAACCCTGAGCCAGCAACATCGGAAATTTCACAGGAAGAAAATCCGGTTCTCTGTTGCGACCATCATAGGAATGAATCCATTTGGTGGTTTTAGGATTGAAAACCACATCCAGCGCGAATTTCGAAAGTCTGGCCTCGATATATCGGGGTGCAGCAGCGGAGTCGCCGGTGAGTATATTCCCCCAGTTTCCCTGCATATCAATAAGCAATTCTTTCTGGCCGAGTTGTACCAAAGCGTCACCAATCGAAGCATCGCCATGCGGGTGATATTTCATCGTGTTACCAATGATATTGGCGACCTTGTTGTAGCGACCATCTTCCAATTCCTTCATGGAATGCAGAATGCGACGCTGAACAGGTTTAAAACCATCAGCCATGTTTGGCACTGCACGCTCCAAAATTACGTAGGAAGCATAGTCAAGAAACCAGTTGCGGAACATGCCCGACAAACCAGTGATCTTTCCTTTCTCTTCCTGCTGTGCATCAGGAATCAGCTCGTTTTTATTTTCTTTTTCAGCAGCCATCGTCAGAGTTATATCCAGATTCTCAGCAAAATTAATTCAATGCCAAATAATATCAAAGCAATCATGATAAATGTTTTCCACAGTTTTGTACCTGCCTGCATATCAGCAACAACCGATGCCGGAGTGTCTCCGGTCTCCATCACTGTTATATTGCTGTTTTCCCCGATAAAATTCCGGATTTCATCAACCGAAAAACAATCCGTAGTACTTTCTGCACGCGGATAATTCAAGCCAAACGACGATAGGGTGGTTTCTCCCCTGGTAACTTTATAGGAGCCGGCGCTGTTGATCTGTGAATTGAGGAAAATCTTCGGTGGATTTCCGTTGCTAAATCCGGGAATCAACTCTGAAGATCCGTCAAAACTTTGCAGAACTGGGGGCTTTTCGCCACTGATGGCACCTGCCGGCAAATCAATACCAAAGCTGTAATCGAGCGGATAAGCCACCCCGGGCATGACTCTGCCCGAAAAAGCCATTTGCATGACAGCCGGAACAATGAGTGCGTTGGATGCAAAGGTGGAATATGAGGATTGAAGAGGAACAGCAAGCAAATAAAGATGTCCCCTGCCCTTTATAAATTCAGCTAAAAAAGCGTTTCCATTCAGCAATGTCATTATACTTCTTCCGTTTCCTTTGGGAATGCGGTAACTGGTGAACACAGCCGGGAACTGAACCTGTTTGGGAGGAGTCACAAAAACACCTCGAAACAACGGATTGTCAGACTCAATGGTGGCTACGCGAGTATTGGCTGTATCGGTTCCTGCAAACATGGGAATGCCAAGTGCAGCAAAACCCGGTTGATAATTTTTTATGTCACCGGCAGTGGGAATAATCAGAATATTGCCACCAGCCTCAAGCAGCCGGTTGAGTTCCGAAGCCATCCCTGATGAAATCTGTGACAATTCATCGAGAACTACCAATCCGGCCGAAGCCATGGAGCCCGCATCAAAACTGCCCTCGCGAACAGATGTAAAACTGAACAGACTGTCACGCGAAAACAAATTGCTGATATTGCTTGTAGCTCCACCACCGGCAATGTGATACACCGGAACCGAGGAAGCAATATCAAATGCGAAAAACATCCGGTCGTCGAAACTGATTGGACTGTCATCAATTTCAACATACCCTTCGTGGCTGCCCCGCTTATTCACTGTAAAAGCAAACTCCACCACGTCGGTACCCGAAGCCGCCAGTTGCACATCGCCCAGCCCTTTTTGTTTACCGTCGACATAAAGCCGGACCGGGATTTTTTCGAGCAGCATGTCGCTGTGATTTCGTATGCGGGCATTGACTGTGATAATATTGTTTTCGAGTTGAACCGGGCCACTGAACCAAATGCTGTCAACAGAAATATTCGGTGTTTTTGGCGCATCGACCGGAAAAAGAAAAATATTTCGTTTCAGCGAACTGATGGAAGCCAGATCTGCTGTCGATTTCTGAAAGTCGCTGATGATGTAGTAATGGTGCTCCGCGCCCGCTGCATTCATATCGGCGAGATCGGTCATACGCGAAACTACAGAACCCGTCTTACGCGGGAACGGACAAAAGTCAATAAGCGACAACATATCGGCGCATTCATCGCGCGGGCAGAAGCGGTCATGCTCACCGGCAAAATCGTTGGTGATTAGGCGAAACATGGTGCCGGGCGGATATGAATTGAGAATTTCAGTGGCCTTCACTCTTGCTTTTTCCAGCATATCGGTTTTGCCATCGCTGATTTCCATACTCATGCTGTTGTCAACATAGATGCTCACAAACAGTCGTCCGGATGAAGTCTGCTCATTGTTTTTTGGAATGTATGGCCTGGCAAAAGCAAGAACGAGCGCGGAGACAAACAACATACGAAGCGTCAAAATAATAAGCCGGCGCAGACGACTCTGACGCTTGTTTTTTTCAAGCAGTTGCTGCAATAAATAATTGTCGGAAAACTGAACTTTCCTGTAGCGTCTGAAATCGAACAGGTGAACAATTACCGGGATGGCAAGGGCAAACAGTGCCCATAATATGGAAGGTGCTCCGAATAGCATAATTCATGGCAAAGGTAATTATTAATGTGCAATGAAAAATGAGGGCGACCCTTACATTTATGAACACGGATTAGCCTGCAGTAGGATTCAATTGCGATATTCCATAGTTCCGGCCGGTTAAAAATCCCTCGAAGGGTTCAAAACCCTTCGAGGGATACTATTCTGCCGGAATATGGAATCGTCGTAATTGATTCAAAAACAACGATTCCATATCCTCATGCTCCTACGTCGCTTTCGGACGATGGAATATTGTTTTTGAAGTACCTACTTTTTGAGCTGTAACACTGCTGAAAATACCAAGCAAATAAATCCGATAAAATGTATTATCTTTGATTTCGATAGCATTTGTTATGAGATATTTTTCGCTTATATTGCTTTTTGCAATTTTCGTTTCTTCCTGCTCATCAGTAGTAAAGGAAGAATATCCCGACGGCACCCTTAAGTCGGAAGTGACCATGAAAAATGGTCAAAAAAACGGTCCTTCGTCGTATTACTATCCCAACGGGAACATTGAACTCCGCATGAATTATGCCGATGATCAACTCGAAGGACAGTATGAAAAATTCACAATCAAAGGCACCAGAACTGAATTGACGATGTATGTCGCAGGTAAGAAAAACGGAGAATCGAAAATTTTTGGGGAAGATGGCAAATTGCAGCTATTGGCAATGTTTGTCAATGATACCATTCATGGGACTTACAAAGAATTTTACCCCAACGGACAGGTGAAAGTGTCGGGCACCTACAATCATGGATTCTACGATGGGAAATGGGAGTATTTCGATTTTAGCGGAATAAATGTTGGCTATGCTGAATTCAAAAACGGCACGGGTAAACAATTTGCATTGTATTACGGTTCAAAACGCATCAAAACAGAAGTCAGTTACGTAAACAATCAGAAAGACGGAGAAGAGATATGGTACGATGCTGACGGGAAAATCGAAAAAAAGACGATCTACAGTGATGGTAGAATAATTTCCGCTGAATAAAAAAATATAAAAATGAGTATAAAAAAACCTGAAGAATTTTTGCGCAATGCGGTTGTCGACATTGCCGAAAACATGATAATTGCTGCGAAAACAGCACCCAAAGGCCGTGGTACAGAACGACTCTGTTATCTGCTAATCACCGGCAATGAGCTGAAAATTATCAGCCATAAAATGGAGGAAATTTCAAAAGAAAACAATGTAGCTTTTTTTGGCCGCGATGCCGGCAACCTGCTGAAAGCCGATGCGCTAGTGCTCATCGGAGCATCGTACAACCCGCGCAACGTGCAGCTTTGCACACATTGTGGTTTTAGTTGTGACAATAAACCAGACGACGCTCCCTGCGCCATCACGATGGTCGATCTCGGCATTGCAATTGGAAGCGCAGTGAGCATGGCCGCTCACTTTCATGTCGATAATCGCGTGATGTATTCCGTAGGGCTCGCCGCCATACAACTCGGATTGTTTCCAAAAGAAATCAAATCAGCATACGGGATTCCGCTCAGTGTTTCTTCAAAAAATATTTTCTTCGATCGCACGTAAACGTTACAATCGTTACGCGTGGAATTTATCCCGATGAAAGCGGGAATCGTTACAATCGTTACGATATTCCATCGTCCGCCTGCTGGCGGATATGGAAACGTCGTAACAGCTTCAAAACAACGGTTCCATGTCCTTCAGCTCCTTCGTCGCTTTCGGACGATGGAATATTGTTTTGAAGGAGCAGTCGTTTTGAAACAGTCTCAGAAGATTTGTTTATTCTGACTGCGCCGAACGGAATCCGAAAATTATTTGATCAGGTCAAGTCCTTCTGTGGCGGAGGTATCGCCGGGATTGTACAACAAAACTTTGTTGAAATACAGCTTTGCGTCGGTTGTTTTTCCAAGAAAATAATTCGTCCAGCCCATCATAAGCAAGGAGTCGTAATCAAAAGGATACATCGCGTTTATTTTTTTAAAAAATGTCAACGCAGTTGCGTAATCTTTGGCGTAATAATATATCAGTCCCAGACGATAATTTGTTACAGAATGATTTGGATCGATGCGCAGAATTTCTTCATACACTGCTTTCAAAAGAGAATATTCCGCGTTGGAAAAAATCGCATTTGCCAGACCAAGCCTGGCCTCGATGCTTTTACTTTCGAGGTTGCATGCTTTGGTGTAGTATAACTTGCTCTCAGAATAATTTTCATTCAAAAAAAGTAAATATCCAATGCGAAGATTGAGCTCATACGATTTTTCATCGTACACTTTTTTCAATGGGACAAGCGCTGCCACGTAGTTTTTTTCATTTTCAGAAACATAACTTTCCGAAAATGCTTTTTGAATGATTTCATTCTGTCCGTATGACATGACAGAAATAAACAGAGCCAGCGTCAGGCCAATGCTTTTTATCAGAGTTTCCATATCAGACCTCCTGTAAGGTTGTGTTGATTGTATTGCGTGTTTATTTTTGACGAGGATATCCTTCGCCATCCGGCTCCGGAAGAGCCATCCGAGAGTGTGTAAGGCAGCTTATTCAATGACCAGGAATATAAAAGTGACAAACTTAGATGCTGCGTAATGAGAAATACGGGATTTATTTCAAGAGAAGCAATTCGGATATCTCCGTTATTATGAACTATCCGACCATTGAAATCATTAAAGTCAGACAGCTTCCCTACTCGCACTCCTGCTTCAGTCCAACAAAAATCAGTAAGCTTCCAGCCACCCGAAAACCCTGCTGCAAAGCCGGGAAATCCGCCATCGCTCTGACCTGTTAATGAAAGAGTGTAGTGCTGATTCAAATTATAGTCGGGATACCATGTGTTGAAAAATGAAAACTGAATTTGATCCTGCTGCGATAAATCGGACCATGAAGCCGAAAAAGAACGTGCGGATCGGTCAGCCTCAAAACTAACAGTAAGCGATGCGACATGCTCAGCGAATGATGTGTCAGCTATAATGGCTTCGCCCGCATTTGGTCCCTGGTTAAACGATGTAGTCCGGACCGATATCATGTGAAAAGCAGGAACTACAGTGGTTTTCCTGCCTGTCAAAATCGGAGTGGCTATATAAGCTGATTGCTGATCGGTAGTTGCAGCAAAGTTTGTATAAACCAGTGGAGCTCCGGGAATGTCAACATAGGCCAGGCGGTATTGATCCTTCGTCGAAAGGTCATTAACGGAGAAATAAATTCCAAGTCGCTTGCAGAGCCCAAATCCGGCAGATGCGGATGTATTTTGCATGTTCCCCGTCATTTTGAAATACGAAGATTTAAAAGTGATCGGCTCCGGCGGGAAAAATTGCACAGCGCCATTCTTTTCAGTATTGTCTGAAATAAAATTTGAATATTCGGCAGCAACATATTCAACAACTGGAAAATATCCGATGCCGAATTTTATTCTTTCATCACCATTCATGCTGAATCGCCAGAAACGCGCTGTATTGCTCATTCCGGAGTATTTTGCGCTATAGTATAAATATGATTTCAAATCTGAACCGGGCTCAGCCATTTCCGCTGTCGCGATAAATTCCGTCAACGCAAGTCTGTATTTTTGAGTTGCAAATAGCGCCTTCCCTTTGCTGTACGACAACTCATAGGAAACAATATTTTCTACTTCGGCTCTGTCGCAAAAATACAACACACTGTCCCATTTTTCTTCCAGCGTCAAACGATAGACAGTTGCATTCAGAAACCGCTCCCTGTCAGCATTCTGCGCCTGCAACGCCGATCCGGCATTCGCCAGAAAAATTAATATGTATAAGTAACGTTGCATTTAACGCTGATGCTTTTGTTTTTTTCTTCAAACACAATTGAAATACTACTGGCTGAATCTATCAGCATACTGCTTTTCATGTTCCAGAGTCTGATGCCAAATGCCCGCTGAACAGCTTCGGTATTGATTGAAATCTTTTGAGCCAACGGGTTTTCTTCCACCTTTTCGCTGCGTGCCGAAAACGAAAATGTGATAAATCTGAAAAACGGAGCAACAAAATCCTGCAGCAGAAGCAATGACTTGTATTTTCCCATGTTGATCGGAATCCTGTCGTGCGATACGGCTGTTTTTTCAATGCCCGTTATAATTTTATGAAAGCCCGTATAGAATTTATACAACAAAGCTTTGCGGCTTCCATAATAACTGAGAAAATAAAAAACATCGTTGCGGACCGTGAAATACGCGACAGCATTGGTTTTGCTGCATTTGATATAATACTGGTTTGCCATATCACTCATTACTGTCCACAGAATTGTTTCTGAATTTCCGTTTAAGCCAGCCGTGATCATTTCAATTTCCATTCCCGGAATTAAATGAAAAACGCGACGCAGCAACAAATCGGGAAGCAGTGCTGTTACCGTTTGATCCTGTTCAGGAATCCCCTGCTCAATGAATTCGGTGTTTCCACTTTTTGTAATATAAAACGAAGACAACGGGTAATGAAGTGTATGCGAACCGATAAATGGTGTGCTTTGCAGCTGAAAATGAAGATGTGGAAACGGCGACCGGCCGCTGTTGCCAACCTGTCCGATAATGTCGCCCTTTTTTATGGCATCTCCTTTTTTTACAAGAATACTCTGCTCTTTCAAATGACTCAGCTTTGAAAATAAATAAGGCGTGTGCCTGACTACGACTGTATTTCCCCAGTTATGTGCCTGGTTGATTTCGCCAACCGGATTGTCAGGAATATCGTTTACAATTTCTTCGACAATTCCATCAGCTGCAGCATACACAGGTTTCCCAAAGCAATAATAATCTCTCAGCATGCCGCCGGAATTCTGAAAAACAGAATCATATTCATCGGCCACCTGAAAATCCCATGCATGGCGGTATTCGTCACGGTGGGTTTCGTCGCCACTGTGTCCCTGCGTTACTTTCCAGGGTCCGTTTACAGGAAGTGAAACCGGTAAAACAAATTTTCCAAATCGGAAAACATCGTTATGATGTCCATACAAATTATTTTCCGGCGAATAGGTCTGCACAAGTGCCGGCTGTATCCATCGGAAGTGTTTTGCACGAAACATCAGTGCATAAAGCACGGCAATAACAACCAGATTAAAAGGCAATGAAAGTGGAGAAAGTTCAAACATGGACAGGAATTGCGCAGACGCTGAGAAAAAAATGGAAACAACCGGAACAGCAATAAAGGAAAGTAAAAATGATCCTGCAGACGGAATATAAAAAAAGCCGCCCAACGCAATGGCTGTTAGAATATAGTTGAATCCAAACTGCATTACATTGTCACCATTCACCGGAATTCCGGCATACTGATGATATAAAAAGGCACTCATAAAGCCAACAACCGATAACAAAAAAGCGATGCGAGAAAAAATCAGAACACTAGTCGTAATGACAATTCCAGCAAGCACTGATCCGGAAAAAAATATCGAGGCCATGGCTTTGAAAAAGAAAACAACAACATCGGGTAAACTTAGGAGTAAGCTTTGTTCAATCGAATCAAAAACTGCAGGGAGCAACATGCTTTCCTTTGCCAGCAAATTTCCAGGGAAGGATCCGGTTTGATTTCCGATAATCCATGACAGAAAAACCAGCCAAAGTGCAAACAGAAATGGAAGACTCAGAAATGGAAGATTGTACTTACTCAGCATTCCATCCATTAATACGGTGAAAAGCAAAGTGACAATCATGGCAATCGGAATCAATAGCAACATTGAATATCCGTGCTGAAAAAATGCACCAATGGCCAGTGAAACCAAAAGACCATTGAATCCATATAAACCAAGTCTGGTCTTGTTGTCGGGAAGTCCCACCAACCACGCGAGCATATTTATTAATAGGGTTCCGGCAAGCCCGGCAAGACCAACAGCAGGATACGCCATACTTGCCAGAATCAGCAGAAAAGAAAGAACACGATTCTGACTAAAGAAAATAATGGAATAACTTCCTGCGGTAGCAACCAGATGCAGTTGTACGAAATTTCGGATGTTGGCGGCAATTGGCATGAAAGAAATTATTTTTCTGATGTTGACAAATGATTGGGAAGAATTTCCATGGCGGAAATATCTTCATTTGTTTCCTGACGCCTGATCAGATGCGCTTTTCCCATGGTATCGACCAGCACAACATTTGGACGCATGGTGATGAATTGCATCCACTGAGTCATGTTGTATGCACCAACATGGTGAATGACAATTTTGTCACCGGCGCTCAACGGAGGCAGCGTAATGTTTTCGCGGATCACATCAATGTTCATACATAGAGGACCATAAATTACCGTGTCTTCGGAATAATTGCCGAATGGCTGAGCAGGACTTATTTTGTGCTCGTACCAGAACGAAGTGAAAAGAATATTCACTCCGGCATCAATGATTGTAGCGCGGCGTCCGTCACTCAGTCGCTTGTTTGCAATAACAGAACTGATGCAGAATCCGGCATCATCAACCAAAGCGCGGCCGGTCTCAAGAATCAGCAGAGGCAGCTCTTCGGGCTTGAAAGGTTGCGCAAGCAATGTGCTTGTGATGGCTTCGGCAAAAGTCTCGATGGAAGGATTCATGTCGCTGCCTGGCAAATAGCTTCCTTTCAGCGTGTTTTTTGAGGGAAATCCGCCACCCAGATCAATATACTGAATGTTGATGTTGTATTTCTGTCTGGTTTTTACTGCGAGGTCGCATAATTTTACAACAGCTTTGGAATACGCATCAGGACTTAGCATGAATGTTCCAATGTGGCAATGCAATCCGCAAAAATCGACCACCCCCGACGAAATCAGCTTGTTGATGGCATCCATGGCCTGCCCATTCTCGTAATTGAAACCAAAACGATCCCACATTGGATATATTCCGGTATCCATATTCACGCGAATGGCAACCCGTGGTTTCTTTTTCATTTCGCCAGCCACCTGAATCAGCATATACATTTCTTCGGCATGATCGATGTGAATCATCGAGCTGTTTTCGATCAATAATTCAATGTCGGAGCGCGTTTTGTCAGGACCGTTGAAAATTATTTTTGCCGGATCCTTCATTAATTTCAAAGCCCGGTCGTACTCAAAGCGGCTGACAACCTCAGCCCACGACCCTTCCTGATGGAATATATTGCAAACCGACTGCAGATAATTTGTTTTGTAGGACCATGCAAACTGAACTTTCGGATAGCGGGTGCTGAAAGCAATATTGGCATCGCGGAAATTTCGGCGAATGGTTGCTTCACTCAGCACAAACAATGGAGAGCCGAAATCGCGGACCAATTCATCGATCCGGGCACCATCAATATGCGTCAGCGGCTGATATTCTGTCCTCATTCCGAATTTATTCGGCATTCCGGTAACCAGTTTGCGGATCAGAGGTCTTTCGTATTTTTGTTTATTGCTCATAGTTTCATTTTTTATAATTCACCGAAAGTGCTTATTTTCTGAAATTCTTCAAGATTTACGATCATATCCCACGAATAGCGGACAAACATTTTTCCGACATCGTAATTTTTGAATGGTTCAACCTTTTCGCCCATGGCCATCAGGGCCAGCGCTTCAGGGATGTTTTGTCCGCAGCCAACAGCCAGATACACCCATGCCGGAAGTCGCGGATTGATTTCGAGAATGAAGAATTCGCCCTTTTCATTTTTCATCAGTTCAAGCTCAAAACCTCCCCGCCAGCGGGTAGATTTTATGAACTTTTTTGTCAACTTAATAATGTTCTCATCGCCGATGCTAATCCCTGACCAGGCCTTGCCTTTGTCGGTGATATACAATTTGCGCATCGGCACAATTGAGATGGCGTTACCATTTCCATCGCCCAGGCCTGTTACATTGAATTCCTGCCCGTGAATAAATTCCTGCACTATAATGGGCAGTCCCCATTTCGCGCTGATGCGGTTAAAGGCGCTCTGTGCCTGTTCGGCATTGTATGCAACAATGGCATCGTAATATTTACCTTTCACAACCAGTGGAAATCCGAAATCGACCGAAGCCGGATAAAAATCAGAAAACACCATGAGCTCTTTGCTGCGAGGGACTTTCAGACGATGCTTTTTCCCGAATTCAGGTAAATTCCATTTCTGTCGTTCCTCAAAGGAGTCGCTTTCGGGAACAAAAGTGTGAATGCCTTTTTCAAGCAATTCCCTTTCAAGTTTGATATAAGAAAAAAGCTCGGCATCAAAATTTGGAATGATCAGATCAATTTTTTCTTTTTCGTGAATCTCCAGCAGGCGCTTCTTCAGCATGTCCGTTCCGGCCGAAGGATATGGAATCTGATAGGTTTTGTGAAAAATGTCGTGCATAAAAATGCCTGGCTCCATCGATTCATACGCCAATCCAATCATCTTTGCTTCAATTTTGCCGGACTCAAGAAGCCCACGTGCAACAGCGAGCCCGGGGCCGGGACTGTCGATGGCATTCAATCCACTTACAGCTATTGTCAGCTTACGCTTTTTCATGGCTCCATGAGTTGAAAGTGCATGAGCATATTCATAAAATCCTGAACATCGCGCTCAGCCATGGTTTCAGTCACTTCAAAATCTTTTACTAAAGCAGCCGGAATTTCTTTGGGGCTCAACCCTTGTTTAAGGTATCCAATGATAGCGGCGCCGATGTTGTTCACGCTGAATGATTCGCCTGTCACCGGATTAAATAAAAAACCGGAATCGCTGACGGCTATATCTTTTTTGATTTTCATATTCAGATATTTTATACAAAGATAGACAGCTTCGATCCAAAAGCTTTACAGAATTTCGCACTTTATGTATAAGATTTTACCCGATTTATGGCATTGCGCAAGTGCAATTATTCAAATTGTGAGCGATAGTCACTGACTGAAACACCAGTAACTGCCTTGAATTGAGTTGAAAGATACTGCACACTGCTGTATCCCATCATATAGGCAATTTCGCTTAAAGTGAGTTCATCCTGAACAATGATTTGTTTCACTCTTTCAATTTTCTGAGCTATAATATATTTTTCTAAGGTAATTTGCTTTTCCTTTTTAAATAAAGTGCTTAAACGTTGATACGACATCCCCAGCTTTTCGACCAGATAATCTGAATTATTGACCATGGAACTGGCATAACCCGACTCGAAGACGAGATGATGAACTTCGCGCATAATGGCCTCCGCAATTCTTTCCTGCGGTTTCATAATCACATACAAGCCATTGCTGGTGAGGAAATCGGTAATCCGCTCCGTGTTTTTCATCCACACGGATTGTTTCAAAATCAATAGATTCCCGGATATGCTTTTAAACGGAATTTTTTCGGACTCAAGCCAGAATTTCAGCAACATTTCGCAACAATGTCCCTGAAAATTTCCGAGGGTGATTTCTATATCTCCGGTAACTTTCTTCACGATCTGCAAAGCTATAAAATTTCGCGGCCAAATAATATTTGTAAAGGTTTAATGATATTGATAATGTAAAAAAACAGCCACGTTATTCCCGCAGCTGCTTTTATATTGGTTCATTTCGGCGTTGTCATAATAATTAAATCTGCTGAGGCTGTTTCAAAACGACTGCTACTTCAAAACAATATTCCATCGTCCGAAAGCGACGCAGGAGCTGAAGGATATGGAATCGTTGTTTTGAAGCTGTTACGACGATTCCATATCCGCCAGCAGGCGGACGATGGAATATTGTAACGACTTATAAATTTTTGAAACAGACTCAACCAATGATTTCAAAAGACTACACCAAACTGTTTTTATGCGTTGAGCGTCAAACGCTATGTTCCATACTCGTCATAAAAGAGTTGCATCGCATCGTTCACATCTTCAAATACAATCTGATGTTGCGGGCAGCCTTTTCTTGAACAGAAATTTACTTTTCCTCCGTTTTCAAGAAGCAGTGGAACCATTGGCGCGCTGCACTTCTCACAAGAATCTTTTGAAAGTTTGGTGTTGCAATGAGGACAGGAAAATTCTGCAATTTCGCCTGCCGCAAGCTCTAAATCGCTTTTGTGGTCATAGCAACCATAATGTGAGCATAAATAAATATTTCCGGATTTCTCTCCTGCTTTAATGTTCAGGTGAATTCCAGACACGTCGTGAAGAGCATTTGTCTGATCCATCAACGATTCGCCGCAATGCGGACATTTTACATTTACAACAACGGTTTTTTGCATAATGACTCCTTTTTATTGATTTTTACTTTCTTAGCTAAATTAATACATTTAACACACATAATCAATACATTTAACTGTGATTTACATCACATCTGGTTTGTTAAATATAACGTGTTTTTTGTTAACCGGAGTTGATGCAGCAGACAGAGAGGCATTTCGGCGGAGTTCATCCTGCTGTTCGTGCTTCGACGGAGTTTATCCCGCAGCCGACATTTCGACTCCGCTCAATGTGACAGCGGCGGGGCTCAGCGTGACTGCAGCTTTTGTGTCATTTTATATTTAGGTTGTGAGGCGCGCATTGAGCCCTATGCCGCATGCGTCATGCGCTAGGCGTGGTTTTCCCGGAACAACTTCAATCGCTCTTCCAGTGCGGGGAATTGATCGCGATGCACGAGCGAAACACAGGCACGGATTCCTTCGGTACGTTCGCTGCCTGTGGTGCTGAGCGCGATTGCGCTGATACCATAGTACAGAAATTCATCAAGCAGTTGATCGCCCGTCAGGCCCGGATAACTTACGGTGAAGTAGAATCCATCAGCGACCGGATTGTTTTCATCCATGTCGTAAACGATTTTAAAACCGTTGTCGGTAAACATTTTTTTCATAATGCCGGCCTTGCGACCGTATTCCATCACATCTTCACGAAAATTATACGATCCGTTGTTGGCTGCTTTCAGAATTCCGAGCAGTCCGTATTGGGTGGTATGTGCTGCACCACTGCTGAGCGCGTATAAGGTGCCGAAAATCATGGCGTGACCAAATTCTTCGCGTGCATAAAAACGTTTCAGGTCAGGATATTTCGTGGTGAAAAGCTTGTCTGAAATCACCATCATACCGATGCGCTGGCCCGCATAGCTAAATGCCTTCGAGCTGCTTATCATCAGAATGTACTTGTCGTAATAATTGGCAATGGTCGGTTGAAATGGCGGCTGGCCTGGCTTTGAATAATCCTTGCGGAAATCCATGGCGAAATAGGCCAGGTCTTCAACAACAACCACGTCGTATTTGGCGGCTACTTCTGCAATAATTTTCAGCTCAGAATCCGTGAAACAAATCCAGGAGGGATTGTTCGGATTGCTATAAAGCATACTGTGAATATTGCCGGCAGACAGCATGCTTTCGAGCTTTTCGCGCAGCTTTTCGCCACGGAAATTATATACATCGAAGCTTGCGAATTTATTTCCAAGCACTTTCACCTGCTGCTTGTGTACCGGAAAACCCGGATCGATGAACAGAATAGTGTCGCGATCGGCTTTGATTCTATTCAACATCATAAACGACGCAAAACCGCCCTGCATCGAGCCTACCGTAGGTACGCATCCTTCGGGACTTACATTCACGTCAAGGAAATTCTTCACAAAAAGTGAGATTTCATTCTTCAGTGCCTTCACACCCATAATGTCGGGATACAAAGCCGCAACGCCACTTTTCAGCGCTTCGATTTCAGCTTCGATACCCGCCTGAGCAGGTGGCAAGCCAGGTACGCCCATTTCCATACGGACGAATTTTACGCTGCTAGCAGATTCGATCTCATCTACCAGCTTTTTGACTTCACGAATAGAGGCCTGTCCGGCCGATTTTATGCCGAGTTTCGACTTGATGCTGTCAGCAATTTCTTTTTCAATAATGGTTTTGCCCATGACGATATATTTATTTGGTGCCACAAAATAAATATTTTTTTTGATGTATGGCAAATAAATACACATACAAACAAAACAACTTGCGGGTTGATATTTATTTAAGTTGAGCGAAGTTTATAAACTTCGCTCAACTATTTAGCGGCTGATCACCAGCTTCTGCACCTGTCGGATGCCATCAGCTGCAATTTCCATTATATACATTCCTTCTGACAAACTGCTGACATTAACGTTCTGATTGCCATCGGTCAAAAGCTGCTCCAGGACACAGTTTCCGGTGAGGGAATAAATTTTCATCACAGCACCTTCGGCATCTTTTACGTTAACTGAATTGTTTGCGGGATTCGGATACAACTCAAACGACTGCTCGCCGGACTCCTCCACTCCAACAGTTCCGGTCGTAAATGACCAGCTGAATGGTGTATTGTCGCTACACATACCTGTCAGGGCACCTGCGGCAAAAACAACGGAATAAAGTGTTTCGCCAAGAAATGTGTCATGATAAATACGAAGGGTGTCGCCGGAAACGGTTACACTGTCAATCGCAACAGGCGTGACGCCGTCGAGAATCTGAATCAGTGAAGGATTGTTGACAACAAAGGGTTCGTCGATCCACAGCATCACGAGATGATCTGCCTGCACCTGAATTGCGCCGTCGCCAGGGAAAAAATTGTTTATTACCATCGGCTGATCGGGATGCAGCGCCTGCAGATTCATAATGAAAATCATATTCGGATCAGCATCGGTGGTTGCTCCTGTCACAAGACCGCCTACAGACACAGTCCCCGAAATAATGTCAGGTTGTGTGAAAAGTCCGCCTGCCGCAGGGACAGCGCCCGAAAATGTAATCTGAGACGACACATCGAAATCTCTTCCGGTCGGAAGCCCGGTGTAAATGTCAACCTGTGAAAGATACACATTGCTTGGCGTTGTTGGCTGGCAGAATACCCACAGATATTCCGACGGGCATGACCAGTCATCAAAGGCAAGCCCATAGCGGTTTCCGAGCCCGGTGAGATTTGCGTTGAGAATGGGGTTCACAACACCGGCGCCTGTCATTGTTGCTCCTGTTCTGTCAATCAGGTAAATGTCGCCGTTGATATTTCCAACCCAGAAGCCATTTCGAACATGATCGCAAGCTACATATCTAACCGATGTCGGAGTGCTGACTGAACCAATCAGCGATGGAGTCACTGAGTCAAGGGCAAGTTCGTAAAGATTGGGCGTTCCGGCACCGCCGAAAAAATGTCCGGTTGCGGGATCATAAGCCAGATCGCGGATGCCAACCGTACAAGCGGTAATATTGAATGTGTCGATCAAAGTGCCTGTAAGCGAGTATTTGCCAAACTTTCCGGGTGTTGTGTAAAACGAAACCCAGTAAAAATCTCCGTCGGATTCAACACCCAACGTGCCGTTGGGAATCTGATCCAATGTGTTTTGAACCAATTGAGGCGCATTGGAAATGGCTGTATTCATGGTATCGTTGGCATGATCAGTGTCGGTCGAAAGTCCGGTCCAGGTCTTTACATTATATGTCTGAAAAGCCGAAAAATCGTATGTTGCAGAAAAGGTATACGTGAATTCAGCACCCGGAGCCAACGAAGTGAACCCCGAAAAGGAGCTGTTCAGCGTTTCATTTACAATGCTGCCGCCATCAACCTGATAGGAAACAGGAATCGATGTCTGAGCATTGGTTCCGAAGTTTTTCACCACTACGGAAATCTGCTCTACGCCCATACCAAATCCATCCACTGGCGCATCCAGTGCTAAAATTCCGACATCGTTGGGTTGCGGATCCCAGATCTTTACATTGTCAATGGCCCACCAATAATCGTTGTTAGCGCCTTTGTAATGAAACCGCACTTTGAAATCAGCATTTTTTTGGGCCGACGCATCAATTGTTACATGCTGCGGTGTACCCCAGTCTCCCATATCGGTTGTAACATTCATCATATTCACCCATGCACTGCCATTCCATACCTCTACATTACCGGATTCAGAGCCCCCTCCACCGAAATAATGAAAGTACATGTCGAACTCAATGATGACAAGGTTGTTCGAAGACAAATTATAAGTCGGGCTTATCAGTTGTTCGCTCATGGGCACTGCGCCCGCTGCATCGCTATTGACCATCGCAAAGGGCGTTCCGTCGAGGGTGTACGAAATCAGATAGGTGTTGACAAATTCCCAGGTATGCGAATCCGTGAGTGAATCAACGATACTCCATCCAGCCGGAAGCGAAGCATTATCAAAGGTCTCATTGGTGGAAACGGCTTTCGGCGCCTGTGCATTCACCGTCATGATTGAAGCGATTATGAGACAGGCCAGTGCGTAAAATTTTTTATTCATTTGTGCGAATTTTTTCTGTTTTATTAGACAGCAAAACAGCGCCAGAAGTTGTTTCTGTTTTACATGGTGCAATAATAAATATAATTGAAATGAAATGCAAATAAAAATTTGATGAGATCGAGGTCGAGGTCAAGGCTTGCGGCATGAGGCAGGCGTCATGCGGTGCACAACGCACAATGTAATTGTGGCCGAAGGCATCAAAGAAAGCTACGCAGTACCACCAGATGTCCCGTAGGGACAACATATTGGTAGCGCTGGGCAACGCCCCGGGGACAATGTGTGCGAAGCTCCTTTGAGGTGAAAGGTCACGCGTCAAAGACGCGCTCACAGGTTGAGATCAAGCAGTTGTCAGTCCGCCGCGGCGGATGAGAAGTCAGCAGTATGTGCAAATCGAAGCGTCGGTGCTCTGAAATGGAGCTGGGAAGATTGGGATTCTTTAACGCACTCAGGTCGCTGCGCGACGCAGAGAGGTTAAAGAAGGGCTGAGACGCCGAGTTTCGCCCTTTCCCGACATTCCACCGTCCGAAAGAAATGAGGACATGGAACCGTCGGGAACAATATCAGTCTTTGCTCCGCTGCAACGGTTCCGTGTTCTGCGAATGAGCATTTGAGGATTGTGGTCACGCGTCAACGTAAAACGTTGCAAGCAGGAGACGCGCGCCCAATGCGAGATTTGTATTCTCCGAACGGCGGAATGTTGCAGCTTGCCCGACATTCTATCGTCCGTTACTACGGACATGGAATTCCGCCAGCAGGCGGACAGGCTGTCGGGAGCAGTAACAGCCACAGCTCCCAAAAAAAAACGGACCGCCGTGTGGCGATCCGTTTTTCAATTCCCCCTGACATAAAATCAATCTATTGCACCACCACCTTATGGTTCCATTTGCCATTGATGACAAAGAAATACATGCCCGACTCAAGGCAACAGACCTTGTTTTCGTTGAATTCAGGAAACACTTCCCTGCCCATGCTGTCGAAAACCCGGACGCTGCTTACCTCTCCGATGATGGTGATATTTTCTCCCTCAGCAGCCAGCGACGGGAACAGCTGAACAGGACTGTCTTCGCAATCAACCGCAATCACATCCGAATAGGTGAATTTTCCATCATAATCGGTTTGTTTGAGGCGGAAGTATTTGGCTTTGGTGTCAACATCAATCGAATACTCAAGCATTTCATTTGAATTTCCCGCTCCATCTACTTTTGCAACCGGCACAAAATCACCGTTGGCAGCATCAGCTGCTTCGATGGTGAAATAGGCATTGTTGGTTTCGGTGGCGGTTGACCAGTACAACTTCACAGAGTTATCACTACAGAAAGATGAAAAATAGAGCAATTCCACAGGAAGACTTACAATAGCCTCTGTACAACCATTATTGCCGTATGTCATAGCTCTTGATGTAAGATCATAAGCTGCAAATTCGCCATCAGTATTTGGGATGAATTCATCGTAGAAAACCTGATCATAACACCCTGATGCCTGGTCAACAATTGAAACATATCTGAATTTATATGTTGTTGAGCCCGGAGCATTGGCAAATCGGCCCGAAGTATTGAAGTTGTTACAGTATAGGGCATAATATGATATACCACTGCCACAGGCTCCGCCTAAGTCATATGTGAAGTCAGGTTCGGCACCAGTGAAAATAATTAGTTTTGAGCCTGCAGGTATCACGCCTCCGGGAGCGGCATTATAAGCAATCGTACAACCGGCCTCAGTATTCAAAGCTGCAGTATAGGTCGTATTTGCGACAAATACTTTATCGCAATCCATGCAGAAGCTTAACGTTCCAGGGTCAGCTGATGGAAATGTAATTAGTAAATCATCCACATTTATGTCCTCATCAACATCCACAAGTACAAACTCATTTTCACCTTCCTGAGTGTTTCCGCATGAGTTTACGTGAACTTTTTCAATGAGTGGTGTCGCAGAACACTGTCCGGCTCCCCTCACCATGACATCATCAAAGTACAGATTGTTATTGCTGCCTGGATCGTAGACAAACCGCACTTGTGTAACATTTGATCCAATCGTATAGAAATAGAATCTTGTCTGAACTGGAATGCTTGTAAATGTGGCCAATGTAGTCCATGTAGAACCGTCTATAGTAGTTTCGACATCAAGTTGTACTCCATTACCACTAGTACCCGAAGCCAAACCCATCCAGAAGGCTAACAGGTCGCCGTTTGAGAATGCAGGGGAAGTCAGTGTTCCGACACCAGTTAAAAACAATGCTTTTGTGCTTCTGTTTGCAACTGTTGCGCTGGAACCGGTAAACAATCCTGCGGATGCAGTAAAAGGACCGGTTGTGGTCGAAGCAAGACTTGCAATCGTAGTAGTTCCATCAAAACCCTCGTCAATTAACCATACTGAGCCAGTTGTTACAGTCAATGTGGCCGCATTCGATGTTACAGAACCACTGCAGGCGCTGGTAATAACACAACGGTATTTATTTCCTGTCATCGTTATATCTGCCCCAATAATTGACATAGTTGAAGTTGTGACGTTGGAATAAACACCGCCATTTGACAGATTATTAAAGACTGCTCCTCCATCGGTACTCAACTGCCACTGATAGAAGGATACAACTGTTGCTGTAACAGAAAAAGTAGTAGTTCCGCCATCAGAAACACTTCTATTTAGAGGCTGCATTGTAATTGAGGATGCTGTAGCGCCAGTACCCGACACCGCAACATTCTTAGACGTTGCCCCAGTGCTTGTATGGGTGATATTGCCACTGTATGTTGTTGCAGCTGTGGGTTTAAACCTTACGTAAATAGTGGTTGCGTTCACAACGCCACCCGACTGTGTCAGTGTTAGTGTTGAAGGGTTGGCAACAAAGCCTGACCCGCTGGAAAGAGAAATTTCGAAATTGGCTGGCGGTGTGATGACAATACTATTCGAGAGACTCACGCCGGAAACGATGTATGTCTGCTCTGCAGAAGTTGACCCAACACAAACTTCTCCAAATCCGGCTAACGTTCCGCAAGTTATTGTCGGCCCTGCTGAACAAAGCACATTGACATCATCAAATGAAAGGTTCCCCGCGCTTTTTGTATAGGTAAATCTGAACTGTGTAAAACCGGGTGCTAAAGCAGGTGTTGATGACGAGTTATAAGTGAAGGTGGTTCCCGTTGTTGGAATTGAATTGGTAATATTATCAATGGCAACCCATGAACCGTTGTACCCTTCTACCAATAATGCAGATGTTGCATCAGTACTTTGGCCTTTAATCCAAAAACTCAGCTGAATTGCACTGGTAACCGTTGGAGTTACAATCTGGTCTCCTGTCGCGTCGAATCCTAATGAAGGTGAGGATGCTCCGAAATTTCCCGATGTAGTGTAGGTTGTGCCAATGCCAGTAAAGGTCCAACCAGCTGGAGCAGTAGTACCAGCATTAAACCCTTCAGAAATGCAAGTAGTGGACGGTGTTGTTACATTCCCGCTACACGTAACATTCACAGTTGTCGCACCACCGCCGGCATTCGAAATGGTTTCCCCATTATAGGTGTTAGCTGCCAGACCGGCTTTTAAGCGAACATAAATAGTAGTATTACTTAAAGTTGGGGCTGTGTACGAAACCGAAACTGAGGAACCAAATCCACTTCCTGATGTAAGTGATATCTCGTAATTTGTCGGAGCTGTTACAGTTATTGGGCCTGCCGTCAGATTTGATCCGCCTAAAACATACGATTGCTCCGCACTAGGCCCGCTACCTTCAACATAGGTGAAACCGGTGAGAGTGGTGGGGGTGACTGTGATTGTGGGGGAAGAAGTACAAAGTGTCTGGCTGTTATTTACTGCGCCCCAAGTGTTAGCGGCAGATCCTTGCCAAGTAAAATCACTGTATTGACAACCTGTGCCAGACAATTGCAATGAAAGACCTACTGCTGATGTACCGTCTTGGCTAACTCCAATGTTTGTTGATGTTATTCCATCTGCAACCCCAGCAGTTGCTGTGAAACTTCCTTCATAACTAATGAATTGGATTAATGTTCCATTATATGAAAGAGCAATTCCGTCAGGAGCGCCATTTTGCAATCCCGCAAAGGTTTTAGAATAAATCGTTGCTGATCCAGAAGTGCTGCCAACAGTGAAGTTGTTTAATGTTGCATTCATGTATGATGTCCCATCTGCGCCATTATATGCATCAACTCTAAATAAGCTTAAAGAATAACTGCCAGGATTCACAATCACTATTTCGATTGCTTCACCAGCATCTGTTCCAACATTGTCATAATGGAATTCATTAATCCAAGCGGTTTGCCCTTTAGCATTAATGCTCAATACAAAAACAATCACCACAAACACCACCCCCATCACCAGCCGCAGCCAGCTTGAGCGATTCGCCCCTACCTTTGCCGCAGCAGGCCTGGGCTTGTCCGAATTCGTTAGTAAATTTCTTTTCATATCTGTATTTTTTAATTCTTTAATTTCATCGTGTAATCCGCACCGCAAGCGGAGCATGCACCTGCAGGCCCCGAAAGTTTCCCTGAAAACAAAAACAGTATTGCGATCCTCCCCCTAATGTCTGGTGCATCCCCTGCCAAAATACATTACTATAAAACCCCAATTCAAATATACAATGAGAAAAGCAAAATAGCAATGCTTTTCGTCGTGATTATCAGCTGGTTTAAGCGAGGCGAAATGTAAAATAATGTCGTATTAGAATAGAAATAGTTTTAATTATTAATATTCTCTCCTAAAGAGTATTCTTTGTTCGATTAAAGTTGTTAACTGAATTTTCAACAGCGATGCGGAATCGCTGCATATCGGGTCTGTAAAAAGGCTGTAAATATAGCTTTCAGCATCTTCCATGTGAAAACGCAAAGGGAAATGTTGCGTTTTTAGCAATCCTGAATTAACAATAAAAGACTGTTAATGGTGAATATTTTATTGTATTGCGTTGTTTTTTCCTGTTTGATATGAGGATTTGCAACTATTGTCAAATTCCACAAAATATAATTCGATATAATTCATGTTTAAGGCGAGCTGTGCCCTTTCCCGACATTCCACCGTCCGATAGAAATGAGGACATGGAACCGTCGGCTCATATGAACTCTGAGCAAGGAACAAGGAAGTGAGAACGTCGAAGGATTCTTCACTTCATACTTCAATAAATCCTTGTTCCTTGTTCAATATTCAAAAAGCTCCGCTGCAACGGTTCCGTGTTCTCCGAATGAGCATTTGAGGATTATGGTCACGCGTCAACGTAAAACGTTGCAAGCAGGAGACGCGCGCCCAATGCGGGGTCTATATTCTCCGAACGGCGGAATGTTGCAGCCATCACGACATTCCACCGTCCGAAAGAAATGAGGACATGGAGCAGTCGGCTCATATGAACTCTGAATAAGGAACAAGGAAGTGAGAACGTTGAAGGTTTCTTCACTTCATCCGCCGCGGTGGATGAGAAGGAGCTGGGGAGATTGGGATTCTTTAACGCTCACGATAGCAATCGTGACAGGTCGCTGCGCGACGCAGAGAGGTTAAAGAATGGCTGAGACGCCGAGTTTCGCCCTTTCCCGACATTCCACCGTCCGAAAGAAATGAGGACATGGAACCGTCGGGAACAATATCAGTCTTTG
>MEOQ01000041.1:86776-94866 GCA_001769275.1 Bacteroidetes bacterium GWF2_43_63
GTCACGCGTCGGGAGACGCGCGCCCAATGCGAGATTTGTATTCTCCGAACGGCGGAATGTTGCAGCTTTCCCGACATTCTATCGTCCGTTACTACGGACATGGAATTCCGCCAGCAGGCGGACAGGCTGTCGGGAGCAGTAACATCCACAGCTCACAAAACAAAACGGACCGCCGTGTGGCAATCCGTTTTTCAATTCCCCCTGACATAAAATCAATCTATTGCACCACCACTTTATGATTCCATTTGCCATTGATGACAAAGAAATACATGCCCGGCTCAAGGCAACAGACCTTGTTTTCGTTGATTTCAGGAAACACTTCCCTGCCCATGCTGTCGAAAACCCTGATGCTGCTTACTTCTCCAATGATGGTAATATTTTCTCCCTCAGCAGCCAGCGACGGGAAAAGCTGCACCTGATTGTCTTCGCAATCAACCGCAATCACATCCGAATAAGTGAATTTCCCATCATAATCGGTTTGCTTGAGGCGGAAGTATTTGGCTTTGGTCTCAACATTAATCGAATACTCAAGCATTTCATTTGAATTGCCCGCTCCATCTACTTTTGCAACCGGCACAAAATCACCGTTGGCAGCATCAGCTGCTTCGATGGTGAAGTAGGCATTGTTGGTTTCGGTGGCGGTTGACCATGCAAAATATAATTCATCATTATTACAGACAGTCTTGAAATACATTAGATCAATGGGTAATATATCAAACACAGGGACAGATTCACAATAACCAGAATCAGAATATGTTGGTGTTCCTGGCACATCAAAGTCAACGGTAGCTCCATCACCTGTGTAAAGTGAATCGGTGTCATATGTTACAGATTCTGAGCTGCAAGCACCACAATCAAAAACCAAAGTTTTTTCACCAGTAGCAGTATGATTCCCAAAATGCCCGGCTGTGTTTCCTTCGCATTGAAAAACCGCGTATAACGTATAATTCAATGATGAAAAGTCAAATTTGCTAAAGTCAAATGCTGTACTCGTAAAGAACATTACGGTCGCTCCCGCAGGAATAACACCTCCAACTGGTTGTACAATCTGCCCTGGAGGGGTTAATGTTGCATTTATACCTGCTACAATTGAATCAGATGCAGCATTTTGACATATTCCCAGCCATGGATTATTCGGCCAGTCAATTAAAATATCACCGGTGCTTAAATTGCCAGCTCCAACTGAAAAGCGAAACATTTCATTCTCTCCTTCTACTCCTTCATCACAGGCATCAACTAGAATACTCTCTATTTCGTAGCATGAGCATGGCCCATCGGTGAGAGTTACACTAAATGCAGCTGAACTTGTCCCGATGACCACCGGATTACTGCTAATAACTCTGATGCTATAACCCGCACCAGTTGGTGTACCAGGGGGTATAGTTACATTGATGGTTCCGGAATTGGCATCACTCACCAAAGAACCTATATTGACCGGCGAGGCGAAACTGCCTGCAGCATTGGAAAGCTGCGCCGTATATGTATTTGAAGAGAAAATATCTGTCGAAGTAAATACAACTGAGCCTGCACTGCCTGTAGCACATGAGACTGAGAATGGAGCATTAGAAACGGTTCCAGAAGTGACGGTATTTGGAACTGCAGTGCAAATGACAGTAACGTCATCAAAAGAAAGATTTCCTGCGGACCTGTTATAAGTAAACCGAAGCAGCGTGAAGCCTGAAGCTAATGCAGGTGTTGATGCAGAATTGTAAGTTTTAACGGTTCCTGATGTCGGCAATGGAACTATGTTTTCAATCGTAACCCATGAGCCGTTAAATCCTTCGACCAATAATGCTGACATGGCATCCGTGCCCTGACCTTTAATCCAAAAACTAAGCTCAGTTGCACCACCAATCACTGGAGTGGTTATAGCATCATTGGTTGCATCTAATTGTAATGATGGAGATGCAACCCCATAGTTGGTTGAGGTTGTATAAGTGCCTCCAATACTAGTAAATATCCAACTTGCTGGTGCCGTTGTGCCGTTGTTAAACCCTTCCAACAAACAAGGCGTACTTTTAACCGAACCTGTTAAATAAACTGTTTTACTTGCAGCACCGGTCGATGTTGCTGAAACAGACTGATTATAATTTCCGACAGAAAGACCTGCTTTCAGCCGCACATAAATAGTCGTTGAATTTACAACTCCGCCAGATTGCGTAAGTGTCAAAGTACCGCCATAAGGACCTCCGGCAACAGTGGCGATTTCGTAATTTGAAGGCGCTGTCAATAGAATGTTCGCAGTAAGACCAGCTCCAGAGACAGAAAAACTCTCCGCAGCACTCGGGCCACTGCCAAAGTCATATTCGATACCACTTATTGTTGTAGGTGTTATGGTAATGATGGGGCCAATCACATTCCCACTCAAGGTCACAGTCTTTGCAGTTGCTCCTGTGGAGGTGGCATTAATTGTTTCAAGATTATAATTTCCGGCAGGCAGGCTGGCTATAAGCCGAACATATATGGTTGTGGCAGCAACAGCTCCGCCCGATTGTGTCAACGTGATTGTAGTGCCAAAGCCAGCTCCTGATGTCGTTGAAATTTCATAATTCGTTGGAGCCGTAAGTGTAATGTCGTTCGTCAGATTTGCACCTGAACAACTAAAGCTCTGCTGAGCACTCGGACCAGCGCCTTCGATATAGGAGAAACCGGTAAGAGTTGTTGGGGAGAGTATTATTGTTGGTAATGTGGAATTACAATTAACTTCAATATTATCGAGGCGCCAAGGTGAAGTTGTGGCAGATGCTTTCCGGAATTTAATAAATACAACAGGGTCGGATACATATGAGGACAAATCAACAGTGCAGGCTGTAGTACCACCTGAAGTAGTATTTAAATGATCATATGTGGCAATTGTCGTATATGCACCACCCTGAGTTGTAGTAGAAACTTCGACAAATAACGATTTTACCGTTGTATTAGTTGTTCGAGATAGATCAAATGACAATGAAAATGGGTTTGATACGATAACTGTCACAAGCTCTCCAGTTGTCGCATTAAAACTTGCAGTACCTGGTGATTCCGTATAGCTGATGCTGGTTGCTAACCAGCCAGCTGGTGTAGCCCCTGCTGTAAAACTCTCTGAAAGACATGCTGAAGAAGGAGGATTCACCGTCAATGTCACAGCGTTTGAAGTAACAGCACCACAAGGTGCAGCTCCACTTACAATGCACTGGTACTGATATCCGCTCATAGCTGTAGTTGTTGCGGCAGTAGTATATGAATTTAAAGTGGCGCCTGAAATGTCGCTCCAACCACTTCCTGTATTGATCTGCCACTGATAACCCGTAGCATTGCTTGCTATTACTGAAAATGTAGCTGTGGATGGCTCTGATACGGATTGATTAATCGGTTGAGTTGTAATGGCCGGAGCTGTATTGATAGTAATAGCAGATGAAGCTAAAGCTCCAGTGCTCCAGCATGTACCATCTAAAGCTCTGACATAATACGTTCCTGAGCTTGTAACAGTATAGGCACTGATTGTTGGATTTGCAGTGCTGGTGCCGGTTGCAGAAGTCTGCCAATAAATATCGGCAGAAGCTCCGCTATAGCTTAGAGTAGTGCTGCCACAGGCCGGGTTGGCGGTTGGAGTGATTGTACCGGTGGGGTCAGAGGGTGGGGTACAAATAAGAACTCCCTTAATCTCAATATCATCAATGCCTGCTCCAATAGTGTTACTTGTTCCTGCAACGGAAAACTTTATTTTAACCTGCGTACCACTATATGCACTTAAATCAAATTGAGTAACTGAAGTCAATGTTGTCGTAGTTGGAGTTCTTGTACCTAAAATTATCCATGTTGAGCCATTGTCAGTTGATATGCTAACTGTTATTTCATTTTCAATTGCATCAGCACCTCCATACGTCCTTGCTTTAAAATTCAAAGTCTCTGAAGTGTATGAGTTGAAATCCATAGCAGGAGTTATTGTATTCGCTCCTGCAACTAACAATTGTATATAAGTTGTTCCATCTACGGTTACATCAGTCCAAGTTGAAAAACCTGAAACATCAGTTCTAGTTGGAATGATGTTTACTTGTCCATTAACATTAATCCCCACCACCACAAACACCACCCCCATCAAAATCCGCATCCAGCCTAAGCGGTTCGCCCCTACCTTTGCCGAAGCAGGCCTGGGCTTTTCCAAATTCGTCAGTAAATCTCTTCTCATGACCGTATTTTTTAGTTCTTTTAAAATTCATATCTAAGCCGCACCACAAGCGGGATGCACCGGAGTCATCCCGAAAGTTTCCCATAAAACAAAAAGCAGTTTTGCAATCCTCCCCCTAACGTTTGGCGCATGACCTGCCAAGTTTATAATCAGTAGCAAAGATACATTAAATGAAACAAAAGTCAAGTGTTTCCTGCCTGATTATGAGCCATTTTCACAAGGCGAAATCATAAAATAAGACATATTAAAACAGTAATTGCATTAAATATTCATTTATTTGAATAAATGGCATTTTTTAGTCGATTAAAGTTATTAACAGGCTTTTTAACAGGCGATATGGCTGTTTTGCATAACGGGTTTGGATAACTGCACGAATTGCGGGCTATGTGCATGTTAAATCGAAAACACAATGCGGTTTTGAGGCCGGTAGCGCTGGGAAAATTTAACAAAATAATCTTCTGGAAAGGTCGAGGTTAAGGTTAAGGTCGAGGTCAAGGTCAAGATCAAGAGGCGACTTTGTCACGTTTCACGCGAAGCCGTAAAAAAAAGCTGCGGAGCCCCATCCGATGCGCCTCCGCCTTCGGCGGAGTATACTCCGGTGCAAAATACATTAGCCGATGGCCCCGCCGGGCGGGATAAACTCCGCCTCGGGTAAAACGTGAGCAGCACCTTTGAATTGGTAGGTCACGCGTCAACGTAAAACGCTGCAGGCGGGAGACGCGCGCCCTACGTAGGGAATCTGCCACTGAGGCACCAAGTCACAAATTATTACTGGTGTCTTGGTGACCTCGTGGCAATTTATCAATTTCTCCGCGCGACCCACTGAATCGGTCTTCATCGCAGATGAAGGCAGATTCGCATCTGCGTTAATAAGACCTGCTGAGGGAAACAAGTTTCTTCGCGGAGATTCGCGTTCATTCGCGGATGAAAAAGCGGAGATGCTGCAGCGGTTTTCGTGGAGACCTGATGTCGTTACCTCACAATAATCAGAAATCGCTGACTGTTATTGATCACCACAAAATACATCCCCGGCAGAAGGCCGAAAATTTGATTATCGCTGATTTCAGGATAAATCATTTTTCCCATGCTGTCAAAAACATCGATCAGGTCTGCTTTTCCATCAATCGTCACCGGAGTGCCTTGCATGGAAACGGTGGGATAAAGCTGCACACGGCCCCTTAAGCATTCCGCCGATTCAATGTCGCTGTAAGTGAATTGTCCGTCGAAATCGGTCTGCTTCAGCCGGAAATATTTTGCCCCGCTGCTTATATCGATTGAATAGCCCAGCATTTCGTTGGAATTTCCTGCACCGGGCACGGAAGCTATGGCTTCAAATTCGCCGGATTCTGCAGCCGCTTCTATAGTGAAGAAGGCGTTGTTGTATTCGGTCATCGTGGCCCAATCAAGCTTCACCAGATCTCCGGAGCAGGAAACACTGAAATAAGCCAGCCCAATCGGCAGCACCGGTGTAGGTGGAGTGCAGCCATCGTTGAAGTAATCCGAAGCTGCGCCGGTTCCGATCGGATAATCGAATGCGATGCAGTCGCCGTCACCATGCGAAGTTAAGAGATCAGGAACATAGCTGTAATCGTAGGTTGTACCATTAATAACAGATCTGAAATACCGAAGCTCAGATGCACCGGCATTATTGTCTGTGTTTGCAAAATTTCCACCTTCAATCCACGAAGCATCGGAAGTGAATAGAATATAAATCGGTTTCACCGCGCAGAATGCTGAAAAATCGTAGGCATAACACGGATTGCTTCGCATGATAAAAATGGTTGCATAGGCCGGAATCACAGTGCTGCCATCCGAAGCATCGATAAACAGCGGACTTGCACACCCTGAAGCAGCTGCAGCCGCATTGAGATCGCTCACATAAGACGCATTTGTTGCAAAACTATCAGTGTAATTAATAGTCGGCGGACTGGCTGATTGATAATATATCTGAACGGTCGCCGGGTTGGCAACGAAGGGACAGGAGCCCGCATTGAAAAACAAAATTTCGTTATTCCCTTCCAAACAACTGCCATTGCACGAATTGATGAAAGCGCCCGTCATGTGTGGATACTCAGTCGGGACACAAGCAGGCACAGTATCTTGCAGCAAAATGTCATCGATTCTGAATTGAGGAACGATGCTGCTTTGAGTGAAACGGATGCGCAGATTGGCTGCAGCTGGGATAGTTCCGGACACAGAAACATAATACCAGATTGCTGTGCCAGTTCCTGTTGGCAATGCCGTAATTGCAATCTGAGTGTAGGTGGTGCCGTCTGTACTGATTTCAAAAACGAGTTCAGATCCGTTGCTGGCTGTTGTTGATTTATGCAGCCCGAACGAAAGCTTGAGATTTGAATAACCCAATGTGTTGATGCCTTCAATTAGAAAATACCGACCAATCGTGTTCGTCAAAAAGATGTTTGCAACGCCGGAAGCAGATGCATAACCAGTTGATACCGTTGTATTGCGTAAATCGCCGGTACCACTCATGGTATAGGAATCATTGTCAAAACCGTTCGCTGACTCATGTGCAGCAATGGTGGTTGTTGCAGCAACAGTGCCCATTGTTTCAGTAAAAATAGTAGTTTGAGAATACGACATTGAAACAGTAATCAAGACTGAAACAAGCAAAACAAAGCACCGTTTCGCATTTGATGTAAAAATATTTTTCATGGCGAGTATTTTTTTAATTCAGAAATACACTTGAGCAAAGTTGCATGGTGCATTTCGAAATTCATTTCCTTCATTTTAATCGCTGCCACTGCCCTGCTCCAAAATGACACTTTTGCATTTCAGACACACAAAGACCTGATTCTTAAAGATACGAAATATTTCCTTCGATTTCAATGCTTTAGCCGATTATTTTAAACAATTCGTATTGAATTATTATCAATTTATTGGTCATGTGAATTTAAAAAAAATGTGCACGCCACCCTGGCGCGGATTTGTGTAACCATGTCACGGATGACATATCCGCGCCATGGGAGTAGGTCACGCGTCGGGAGACGCGCGCCCAACGTAGGGGATCTGCCACTGAGGCGCCAAGTCACAAAATATTACTGGTGTCATTGTGACCGTGTGGCAGAATTTCTCTGCGTCTTTGGTCCGCCTGTGTCGGACTAAACTCCCCTCTGCGCGCCATTCTTCGAGCGACCCTCTGAATCGGTCTTCATCGCAGATGAAGGCTGATTCGAATTAGCGTCAATAAGACCTGCTGATTGAAGCTAATCTCTTCGCGGATATTAGCGTCATTCGCGGAAGAGAGTGTGTTAGGGCTTCGAAGGTTTTCGAGGAGATCCCGGCACACAAGAACTCTCCTGCTACGGCAGGATAAATTCCCAGCGAACAAGGAAGTGAGAATGATGAACGGTACTTTAGTCAGGATTTACTTCTTCCTTTATATTTCCTTGTTCCGTGTTCATGATTCAATTTCGCGCCTTTGTGCCTTAGTGGCCAATTCCTCTGCGTCTTTGCGATCTCCGCGAGACAATACAAAAAACGGAACCCCGCACCGCAGGATTCCGTTTCGAAAATAATTTCTACTACAGACAGCATTAACTATCCGATGCTGAGAGACTCATTCAAATCCGCTGCTGTCCGTGCAATTCAATATATTATCCGAAGACAATTGCAAGAGCGAGCAGCGCTCCAATCACAACAAGATAAATAAGCCAGTAGATGTTTTGTTTCAAGAGATTCATTGTTTTAGTTTTTTGAGGTTGAGTAGCCATTTTTTGTATTTGAAACGTTTTTTAATCGTCGATCTGCATAATTCCTTAAAAAGCTATCTAGTTATAATACAGGAATATTTGCTTCACGTAGTTTAGACACATAAAGAGGGTCACATCAATTTCTTGGGGAGAAAGCAAAAAGTTTGTGCAATCTGAATAGGAAAAAACTTGTGTCAACAACACCTCTTTGG